>JAMONB010000372.1 GCA_027066745.1 Flavobacteriaceae bacterium | reverse complement strand
ATACTTGCTCTTTTAGATTTAGAAACTTCTACTTTTGGTTCTTTATATTTACCAGTTTTAACCATTAAGTCCATTTGAGATTTTGAACTAAAATTCTCAGACTTATTACTATCAATATTAGTCGCAGAATATGTAGTTGCAATTCCCGTATATCCGTTCTCTTTCAATATCTTGAAATACTTCAATGAAGTCTCAAAATCTTTACTTAAGTAGGCCGCTGTAGCAGCATACTCTAAAAACACAGTATCCTTCTTACTCAAAGTATAGGTTTGATATAATGTTTTTTTAGCATTTACATAATCTTTATCTTGGTATTGCTTAATCCCTTTATTAGAAACATCTGCAACTAAAGCATTCAATAAAGGTTGAGCTTCTGCTGTGTATTTAGATTTTTTAATTTGTTTTTCAAAATCTAGTAACTCTTGAAAAGATTTTGCGGCTGTATCATATGCATCTTCAGCTAATGTAGGTTTGTTTTTACCTATACCATAATATGTTTTAGCCTTTAAAAAATAAAATTTAGCTTTTAACTTATTATCTGCATTTGCAATCAACCCTTCTGCTTGATCAATAGAGGCTTTAGCTGTAGCAAAATCATCACCTTTTAATGCTTTGTCTGTAGCCTTCAACTCATCTTTTTGAGCGAATATTGACAAGCTTAAAAAAAGTGCAAATAGGGCTACAAATGGTTTTTTAAATTTGTAATTTTTCATTGTTGTTTAATTTAATTTATTATTTTTAATTGTTGTTTGTTGTTTCATCAGTTTCATTATTTTCAATTTCCGTGCCAGTTTCATTTTCATCTTCATCATCTTCATGCATTACTTTAGCTACAGCAGCAATTGAATCGTTATCCTTAATATTAATTAATCGTACACCTTGAGTAGCTCTACCCATAACACGTAAGTCTGACACCGCCATTCTTATGGTGATTCCAGATTTATTAATAATCATTAAATCATCTTCGTCTGTAACATTTTTTATAGCAACTAAACCTCCTGTTTTATCAGTAACATTAATTGTTTTTACACCTTTACCTCCTCTATTCGTAATTCGATAATCAACTAAAGCAGAACGTTTACCATATCCATTTTCAGAAACTACCAATACATTACTACCATCACCTTCACTAACAGCAATCATACCGATAACTTCATCTTTATTATCTTTTAAACGAATACCTCTAACTCCAGAAGCATTTCTTCCCATTGGTCTAGTTTTTGCTTCTTCAAAACGAATACATTTACCAGATTTGGCAGCAATCATTATTTGACTATTACCATTTGTAAGCTTAGCTTCTAATAATTCATCACCTTCTTTAATAGTAATAGCATTAATACCGTTTGTTCTTGGTCGAGAATATTGTTCTAATAATGTTTTCTTAGTCTGACCATTCTTAGTCACCATTACTACATAATTATTATTGATATAATCTTCATCTTTTAAATCTTGAGTAACTAAAAATGCTTTTACAATATCATCATTTTCAATATTGATTAAATTTTGAATAGCTCTACCTTTTGATGTTTTTCCACCTTCTGGAATTTCATAAACTCGCATCCAAAATACTTTTCCTTTTTTTGTAAAGTATAGCATATATTGATGGTTGGTAGCAACAAACAAATGTTCTAAGAAATCTTCATTACGAGTAGCAACTCCTTTTTGACCACGTCCTCCTCTATTTTGAACTTTATACTCATCTAAATTGGTTCGTTTCACATAACCAGCATGAGAAATAGTTACCACTACTTTAGAATTCGGAATCATATCTTCAATACTCAAATCACCACCGGCATATTCAATTACTGAACGACGCTCATCTCCATATTTATCTTTAATTTCTATGAGTTCTTCTTTAATGATTGTCATTCTTCTAGACTCACTTGATAAAATATCCTTTAAATCCTCAATCAGCTTCATGATTGATTCGTATTCAGTTCTTAGTTTATCTTGCTCTAATCCAGTAAGCTGACGCAATCTCATCTCAACAATTGCTTTAGCCTGAATTTCTGATAGTTCAAAGCGTTTTTCTAAGTTTGTTCTTGCTTCATCAGCATTTTTAGATGCTCTAATAATTTTAATAACTTCATCAATATTATCAGAAGCAATAATCAAACCTTCTAAAATATGTGCACGAGCTTCAGCTTTTTTTAATTCAAATTGTGTTCTTCGTGTAACAACTACATGTCTATGTGCCACAAAATGAACAATCAATTGCTTTAAATTTAACATTTCTGGTCTACCATTAACCAGAGCAATATTATTAACGCTAAAAGAAGTTTGTAAAGCCGTATATTTATACAATTTATTAAGTACAATATTAGGTATGGCATCTCTTTTTAGAACGTACACCAAGCGACGTCCTTTTCTACTGGTCTCATCTCTAACCGAAGCAATACCTTCTATTTTTTTATCATTGACAAGATCTGCAGTTTTTTTCATTAAATCTGCACCATTCACTTGATATGGCAATTCTGTAACAATAATACATTCCCTACCATTAACTTCTTCAAACATTGTTTTTGCACGCATTACAATACGTCCTCTACCTGTATGAAAAGCATCCTTTACACCGTCATAACCGTAAATTGTTCCTCCAGTAGGAAAATCTGGAGCTTTTATGTACTGCATCAACTCATCAATCTCAATTGCATTATTATCTATATACGCAACAGTTCCGTCTATAACTTCAGAAAGATTGTGCGGTGCCATATTTGTAGCCATCCCCACAGCAATACCAGATGCTCCATTCACTAATAAACTAGGTATTCTTGTTGGTAAGACGGTAGGCTCTTTTAAAGTGTCATCAAAATTCAAACGATGATCAACTGTATCTTTATCAATATCAGCCAACATATCCTCAGAAATTTTTCGCATTCTCACCTCAGTATAACGCATTGCCGCAGGGCTATCTCCATCAGGAGACCCGAAATTCCCTTGGCCGTCAACCATTTCATAACGCATACTCCAATCTTGTGCCATACGTACCATAGCATCATATACAGATGTATCTCCATGTGGATGATATTTACCCAAAACTTCACCCACTACTCTAGCAGATTTTTTATGAGCCCCTGTTGCCTTAATCCCTAACTCGTGCATTCCAAACAGTACTCTTCTGTGTACTGGTTTTAAACCATCTCGAACATCTGGCAATGCTCTTGAAACAATTACTGACATTGAATAATCAATGTAAGAAGATTTCATTTCATCTTCTATATTAACTGGAATTAACTTTTCACCTTCTGCCATATAATTTCTTGATTTTTTTGTTTAAAATTTGAAACAGCAATATACAACAAATCTGTTTTTTTGATGTTATATATAAATGTATTTATTATCATTTTTTATTAACAATAAGAGCTAGTAAATACACTGTTTTTCATAGATTTACCATAGAAACAGAAGTTCGGTATAATTTTTGACATATTATATGGAAAAAATCTAGTAATTTTACCTTATAAATTTATAATAATGGATGATAATTTTTCGCCTAAAGTTAAAGATGTAATTGCGTATAGCAAAGAAGAAGCTTTACGATTAGGACATGATTTTATTGGTACTGAGCATTTAATGTTAGGCTTATTGCGTAAAGCAAATGGTGATGCTATAGATATTTTAAATGCATTAGATATTGACTTAATCATACTTCGAAAAAAAATAGAAGGTTTAAGTCCTGCAAATACAAATCTCACTATAGGTAACGACAAAAAGAGCTTGCATTTGACCAAACAGGCTGAAAAAGCTTTGAAAACAACTTTTTTAGAAGCCAAATTATTCAAAAGTAAGGCAGTAAGTACTGCTCACCTATTACTTTGTGTATTGCGAAATGAAAATGACCCTACTACTAAGCTTTTAAATAAGTTTGATATTGATTATACTGAAGTTAAATCTATTTTTAGTCAACTCTTTTTAGACAATGACATTGCTGAAAGCCCTAAAGCCAGCAGTACTAGTGATGACGACTTTGAAGGGCCTAAACAAAATCCTTTTGGTAATAGTCCAAAACCAGGAAAATCAAATGCAAAATCTAAAACCCCTGTGTTGGATAATTTTGGAAGAGATTTGACACAAATGGCTGAAGAAGGCAAGCTTGAT
Organism: Flavobacteriaceae bacterium; assembly: GCA_027066745.1. Classification (GTDB taxonomy): domain Bacteria; phylum Bacteroidota; class Bacteroidia; order Flavobacteriales; family Flavobacteriaceae; genus Aureibaculum. The sequence continues at coordinate 2,409 of JAMONB010000372.1, read as the reverse complement.
CCGGTAGTTGGTCGTACAAAAGAAATTGAACGCATCTCTCAAATATTAAGTAGACGTAAAAAGAACAACCCTATATTAATTGGTGAACCAGGTGTAGGTAAATCTGCCATAGCTGAAGGCTTAGCTTTGCGTATCATACAACGAAAGGTATCACGTATTTTATTTGATAAACGTATTGTTTCTTTAGATTTAGCAAGCTTAGTTGCCGGCACAAAATATAGAGGGCAGTTTGAAGAGAGAATGAAAGCCTTAATGAATGAATTAGAGAAGAATGATGATGTTATTTTATTTATTGACGAAATACACACCATTGTTGGTGCTGGAGGAGCCACAGGCTCTTTAGACGCTTCTAATATGTTCAAGCCTGCTCTTGCTAGAGGAGAAATTCAATGTATTGGAGCTACGACTTTAGATGAATTTAGACAAAACATTGAAAAAGATGGAGCATTAGAACGTCGTTTTCAAAAAGTAATGGTTGAGCCTACGTCGGTAGATGAAACCATACAGATATTGAACAATATAAAGGATAAATACGAAGACCATCACAATGTAGTTTATACTGACGAAGCTATTGAGGCTTGTGTAAAATTGACCAACCGATATATGACGGATAGATTCTTACCTGACAAAGCTATAGATGCTTTGGATGAAGCAGGCTCAAGAATACATATAACTAATATTGTGGTTCCTAAGCAGGTACTTGAACTAGAAAAAGAACTAGAAGATGTTAGAGAGTTGAAAAACAGCGTTGTAAAAAAACAAAAATATGAAGAAGCAGCTCGTTTACGAGATGACGAAAAACGTATAGAAAAAGAATTAGAAGCTGCTCAACAACTATGGGAAGAACAATCGAAATTAAATAAAGAGACCGTCACTGAAGAAAATGTTGCTGAAGTTGTTTCTATGATGACAGGCATCCCCGTTACCAGAGTTGCTGAAGCTGAAAGCAATCGCCTAGCAGATTTACCTAATTTAATTAAAGGGAAAGTAATCGGACAAGATGAAGCGGTATCTAAAGTAGTAAAAGCAATTCAAAGAAATAGAGTTGGACTAAAAGATCCTAACAAGCCCATAGGTTCATTTATCTTTTTAGGGCAAACTGGAGTTGGTAAAACTCAATTAGCTAAAGTATTAGCTACAGAATTATTTGATTCACCTGATGCTTTAGTACGGATTGACATGAGTGAATATATGGAAAAATTTGCCATTTCACGCTTAATTGGAGCACCTCCAGGATATGTAGGTTATGAGGAAGGCGGACAACTTACAGAAAAAATTAGACGTAAACCTTATGCGGTAGTCTTATTAGATGAGATAGAAAAAGCACATCCTGATGTGTTTAATATGCTCTTACAAATATTAGATGATGGTTTTATTACGGATAGTTTAGGTAGAAAAATCGATTTTAGACATACCATCATTATTATGACCTCTAATATAGGTGCTAGGCAATTAAAAGATTTTGGCGGCGGTGTAGGATTTGGAACTGCTTCAAAGAAAGAACAAGCCGATGCCAATGCAAAAAGCATGATTGAAAATGCCTTAAAAAAGAGCTTTGCTCCTGAATTTTTAAATAGAATTGATGACGTTATCGTTTTCAATGCTCTAGAAAAAGAAGATATTCATTCAATTATTGATATTGAATTAGAAAAATTATTAAATCGTATTGATGGTTTAGGTTATACTCTTACTTTAAGTGACAAAGCCAAAGACTATATTGCAGATAAAGGTTTTGACAGACAATATGGTGCAAGACCATTGAAACGTGCCATTCAAAAATACATTGAAGATGCTTTAGCTGAAAAAATTGTCAATTCTAAACTGAAAGAAAATGACTCTATTTTTATGGATTTAGATGAAGATAAACAGGAACTCACCATTAAAATTAAAAAAGGAAAGAAACCTGTAGAAGAAAAAAAAGAAGAATAATAAAAAAACCTCCAAATGGAGGTTTTTTTATTGCCTAACAAATCTTCTATTCATACATTTTATCTACATCTACTTCTGCCAAATCAACAAAAAGAGTTGCCATCTTTTCTGTAATTGCTTTAAAATAACGTTCTCCTTTTTCTTTAGTGGCAAACTTCGGATTTCCTATTCCAGTATCTTCTGTTACTTGTGACCATTTTCGTTCTGCCCAAACCCATCCTTCTGAAAAGGCTTTAATCTTATTTTTCTTCTCAGAGACTAAACCAGCTTCTTCTAGTGGTCTCACCAATTCTGGTTTTAAATATAATAACAAGCTTGTTTCCATTTCATCTGCATGATCGCCTGATTCTTTAAAACCTGAGTTCGGCTTAAGCTTTGATCTGCAGACTGTAAAGAAAAGGTGAGATTAGAAATGGAAAATTTGAATGAATATCTTGATATTTCAAAAAATTTACATGAAAATATTGCCTTTTCTTTATA
>JAMONB010000371.1 GCA_027066745.1 Flavobacteriaceae bacterium | reverse complement strand
AGCCCCAGCCAGGTCACATAAAAAGTTAGGCTTCTAAGCTTAGCTTTTTTTATTTAAACTCACTTTAATAAAGCACATATGGCGGAATTGGTAGACGCGCCAGCTTGAGGGGCTGGTATCTTCGGATGTATGGGTTCAAATCCCATTATGTGTACAAAAACCTCTTTATTAGTTAGTTACATAAGTTTTAAATAACTTTTTATGACTAAAAAAAGAGAAATATACGTAAAAGTACCTATAAAAGTACCTGTAATTTGTTATAAAAAAATGTATTCTGAAGTAAAAATATACATACCAAAAAAAATAAATAGCAAAGGCAAAAAAGTTGCTTGTGTAAGTAAAGGTTGTAATTGGTATGTATATTTTTATTATAGAAACCCTGTAACTAACAAAATGGAAAAATACATGTATAAACAAGGTATTAACCGTTTTAAAACTGTTGCAGAACGAAAAGAAGAAAGTAAGATTTTACAATTATCACTTCAACAATTATTAGCAAATGGTTTTAGTCCTTTTGAAAAATATGTGCCAGATCAAGTAAGTGAAACAAATGAGTACTCAATTTTAATGGCTTTTGAAATTGCTTTTAAAAGTAGAGTGAATGAATGGAAACAAAGTACTAAAAATACAAATAGATCTATTTTTGAAATATTTAAAGATTGGCTACAAACAACTAAATTAGAACACTTGCCTATTGAAACGTTTAAACGTAAACAAGTTGTACAATTTTTAGATTATACGGTATCTGTACGAAATGCAAACCCAACAACACGCAACAACTACAAGCGTGCTATTTCTAGTTTATTAAGTAAAATTGTTGAGCTGGATGTTTTAGAATACAACCCAGCCGACAAAATTAAAATGTTAAAAGAAAATCCTACTAAAAATAAAGCATTTACCAATAAGCAATTAATTGAAATTAGAAACTGGTTACAAAATAATGATCCTTATTTACACCAATATTTAAAATTTATTACCTATGCTTTTATGCGACCTGTTGAAGTTAATCGTATGAAAGTAAAAGACATTAATTTAGAACGAAAACAAATAAATGTTGATACTAAAACAAATCACAATTTTATACAAATTATTGATGTTTTAAATAATGTTATTACCAGTTTAAATTTAGAAAATTGTAATAAAGAATATTTTGTTTTCACCAAATATGGAAAGCCTGCCAATTGGAAAGCGACAAACGATAAAACAAGAAGTGATTTTTTTAGTAGGCGGTTTAAAAAATTAAAAAAGCATTTTAATTATGGTTCTGAATATGGTATTTATAGTTTTAGGCATAATGCTAGTTTAAATTTGTATTTGAGCTTTGTTAAAAGCGGTTTAAACCAAAATGAAGCTATTGAACGACTACAACATATTATGAGGCATACAAGCCCTAAAACAACACGTTTATACTTGCGTAACATTGGTGCATTTGCTGTAAAAGATTATTCTAGTGATTATACATTTGAGTTTTAAAGTTATATTTAATAAAAAAAGCCTAATCTTTTACAATTAGGCTTTTTTAACATTAATTCAAAAATATACTAAACAATAATAACTATATTTTCTTCGGTTTCTGGGGTTGTTGGTACTTCTTCTTCCGTTGGAGCTTCATTTACTAATTTTTGGTGAAATATGTTGTATTTAATTTCGTGTATATCCTCGTTAGTGTAACGATTTTTGTCGGCAATAACATAATTTTCTTTAAAATCGTTTTCTTTTACAATTTTTAAAATAATATCACCGTCAAATTGTGCTTTTGAACCGCCACGCATTGTGCCTGTTCCTGTACGTTGGAAAATAGCAAAAAACAATTTACTATCAAACTTTTTACGTAAATCACTGTCAAAATCAATTCCTTTGTTTTTTTCAGCAATTTTATTCCAGCTATCAAAAAATACAATATCAAAACTTAGTATTAATTGGCTTATTTCATTAAAATTAGTGCTATCTATGGCAAATACATTATTTTGGTTTTCTGGTTGTACATATTGATCTAATTTTTTCTGAAATAAACTACTTTGTGGGTGTTCTTCAGCAGAAACAAACAATACTTTGTAACCATTACTTGCAAATTCATTTATAAACTGAAAAAAGGCTCTTGTTTTACCAGCTCCTTGTGGTGCATCTAATGTAACGGCAACACTATTTACTGGTTTTACTTCAATATTTCCTAATAAAGTTGCAATATCGCCTGTAATTTTGTAATATTCATGTGCTTTGTTGTTGGTTCTTATATTAACTGGTTTTAAACCGTTAATTAGCGGTGCTGGTACGTTAGTAGCTCCCTTATGCTCTAACGTACTTTGCTCCGCTTCTACTTTAATTGTAGTAGATTGTTTTTTACCGCCAAATAAAGCTGTTTGCTTTGTAACCTTATTTACTTTAACTGGTTGTTTTTTAGTAGGTTTTTTATCAACATCATTAAATAACTCGTCAACAAATTTACGTGTACTGTTTTTTTCGTAATTTATTTTTTTACCTAATTTGTTTTTATTCCCAACTTTAATTATTTCATAAGCCAATATTTCTAAATCTTTAAATTGTTTATCTCTGTGCTTTTCATAAAACCACTCTATTTGCTGTAAAGTTTTTTCAGTTGTAACAATTTCACCAGTAATATTATCAACTAATGCATAACCTATTACTTTTTGTTTTGTTGGCTTTTTAGGTGTTGGTTTTTTCCTAACAATTGGCTTCTTTTTAGTAGGTGTTTTAACTACCTTTTTTTTAGTAGTTTTTTTTGTTGATTTTTTAACATTTGACTTCTTTTTAGTTGGTGTTTTTTTTTCAATTTTACCACCTTTAACATACCTATATCCTTTTTTTAGTCTTCCACATTCTGTGAGAGCTTCTTTTCCTATACCTGAATGACGTGGTGCGTTTAATGTTTCAATTTTTATAGGATTCTTAATTGTTATTTTAAATTCTGTTGCGTTTGGATATTTATAAAGTACATCGCCTATTTTATGCCATATTTCAATTAATTGCTTGTTTTCTTCTGGTAGGGTATCAAATAATTCAATATGAAATTTAGATAATTCACTTCTGGTAATAGTTTTACCGTTTAAGCTATAATATTTTTCAATTAGTTTGTTAGAGGTGTTTTTCATTTTTAAGGGATTTTATGAATTTATAATATAGTTTTTTCCAAATATTGAGAGTGCTAATTGAGTACTTAATAATTCTTTTTTGGTATCAAACAATTCAATATTTGCTAATAAGCCTGTTAGTACTGGTATTGTTACTTCAATATCAGTTATTGTTGTTGTTGATTGTTTGTTTATTGAAAATCCGCTAATATTTGTAATTGCTTCACCTATTAAAGATTGTGTTTCTCTATTATAAAAAGCTATTTTTTTTATAACTATTGCTCCAGCAGTACCAATGCCAACATTTGTATTTGTAGGATTTATTAATTGTAAATCAACTGATACTGATATTGTTAATTTATTCCAGTCAATTTTTATATTGTTTAGTGCTGATATTTTACTTTTAACTTGTGCTAGTGCATTTTTTAAGGCTATTGTTTTGTAAACTGAATAACCAATTATTGAGGCTCCAACGCCTAAAACTATTTTTGTGGTATTTTTCATATTAATATAAAAATTGGAGTTTAACTTGACTTTTTAAATCTTCTTCTCGTAAAATAAATTGCATTTTTTTTCCTAAATAGTTATAAGGTGCTTTTAAAATTATATTTTGAAGCATTACCTGGTCATTTGCTGGTATCATAATATTTGCAAATGTAAAAGGGTTTATTGATACTTCTACATAATCATATCCATACAGTAAGAGTATTTTTATTGCTTTAACAGTATTTAGGTAAAATGGATCGTTTGTGTTATTTTCAATAATTATATTATAATCAAACTCTAAATTATTGTTAACTAAATTAGAAGTATTTTTAAGTACTGGGTAAGCAATTACTTCTTTATTTTTAATAATATATTGCTCATTTACTAATACATCTGGTGCTACAATTACAATATCTGGATCAATTGCACCTGTAAATATTGCTTTGAATTGTATTAGTTGGTTAAAATTAAATGAATTGTAAATAAATACATCGTTTTCTAAACCTCTTAAAATAACTTCACTTAAAATTATTGTTTGCAATGGTTGTAAAACAATGTTATTAAAATTTACTATTGCATTACCTAAAAACTTGGAACCGTCTGCTCTTGAAACTGCTATTTTTGATACGTCTTTTAATGATACTTCATTATCTGTATTGTTTGTAAATTGTAAGTTTACCGACAATTCATAACCTGTACTACTCCAACGTGCATAATTTTTTTTAACAGAAATAATGTTTAAATCTTTGTCTGGTTCAATATATTGTATTGGATCTGCTACAACAATATCTGGTTCATTATTTACTGGATCTGTTATAGCAACATCATCAACAACAACATCGCTTGGTAAAACTGGATCTGGTTGTGGTTGTATTGGTACTGTTATTGCTGGTTTTGGTGCTTTTCCAAAACTCATAAGTGCTAGTGCGCCTACTCCTATTGCTCCGAATATTGCTATTTTTTTATCCATTTTGTATAATTATTAAGTTTGTTGGTGTTTCTTTTTTTAAATCTTTTAAATAATATTTGTGTCGTAACCAATTAAGCCATGTAAAGAAAGTCCACCTTGCACGTACAATAAAATGGTGCGGACTATAATTTAGGTAGGCCATAATACTAAACATTTCTTTGTCAAATTTTAAACCTACATAACCATTTGCATTGCGCCAATCATGTATAAATGCTGGTACTTCAAAAAGTGTAAATTCGCTACGTTCTTGCACAAATGTTGCACCGTCATAACTAAATTTACCATTAATAAAATCTTGCCATGCTAACGTATGCAAATCATGTAATTTTGCTGAAGCATCGGCATTTATTAACTCGGCTAACATAAAGTTGTAACCCTCGTTAATTTCGGCTTCTGAAAATTCTATGTAGTATTTGTTTTTTGTCATTATTGTAAATTCATTAATATTAGTTCTTTAATCGTGATATTTAAGCCATATACATTGCCGTTTAAAACGGCGTTAATATCTACATTGGTTTCATTATTTAAAGCATCTACTAAAGCAGTTTTATTTCCGCTACGTAAATAGGTTTCATACAAAGCTGTATAATTATTATAAATTAGGCTGTATAACGTTGGGTTTTGAGCTTGTAAATAATCATCTGCATTGTAGCGTTCTGCTTTAAGTATTTGGCGTTGTTTTGGGCTTGAATAACCTACTATAATTGAAGTATCGGTTGTATCAAATATAGGTTGTAATGTAAAATAATAAGGTTGTTTCTTTTTTATATAACCCACTTCACCTGCCCAATCTATAAATTGTATTTCTTTTACAACACCTACAAAAACACTATCTATGCCTTTATAAGTTTCAATTAGTTTTTTATATACAATTTTAACGGCTTCTCTGCCTTTTAAATTGTAATAAGATTTACTAATTCTTTCGCCTTTCATATTAAAAACTGGCTCTTTTGCAGTTAAAAAGGGTAGGTTGTTAAAAGGTATATCTACAAGTGTATTTGCACTTGTTTTAAATCTATCTAAATGTTCTTGAATTACTAATTTTGTTGCCATGATTTTAATTTAAATCTATACTTTTAATATTTATTACATCGACTTCTGCAACTTTTACTAATACTTTTAATTCGAGTGTTTCTTGAAATGTAGGTGTCCAAACAACTGCGCCATCCCTTTTAAGAGTTATAATCCCATTAGCCAATCTTTCTAAAGTATAAGTTCTTGCCATACCAGTTGCATAGCTTGTTGCCTCAAAATTATTATTGGTAGTAGGTGTAATAAAATCTTTAATTTCTAATCTAAATAGATTACCTACTTTCTGAATTGCATAAGTACCAATCCTATAAATAAGTGTTCCATCTAATCTATAAAAAGATATACCATAATCTGTTGCACCTCCTAAATATGGTGAATTTTCTAAAGGGCTTTCATTCCATTTCCACGTAAATCTTTTGCCAACATTAGGTGTAAAAGTCCAAAATGTAGTGTCTAATGATGCTGTACCTATAACATCCTTATTTAGTAATTTTACCGCCCCTGATTCAGTAGTATCTACTGTAATTTTATTTATCCAATTAGCATCTACTGGCGTAAATACTGTACCCAAAACAATTAATAAAACATCAGCAAATATAGCTTCTAAACCATTGTTTAATGTAATATCAAAAGTACCCTCAGTTGCTCCTGTTGTTAAATTAATTATAACTTCATTATCAGAAACAAAAGTCCAGTAATTTAAAGTTTGCCCCTCAACAACAATAGTCATATCAGGTGTAAAAAAACTACCTCTTAATGTGAAATTACCTGTTGTACTAGGTAAATTACTATCTGGTATTAAATCTTCTAAATAAGGCGCAGGTGCTGTTGCAATGGTGTATAGTTTTAAATTACCATTTGCATCTGTGCTTAATACTTTGTTAGTTGGTAGTTGTCCGTCATTACGAGTATTTGGGTAGGCCTGTAAACGTAATTCCCCTGATAAAATAGGCTCACTAGGGTTAAAATACAAAGAAGTAGTACCTATTGCAGTACCAACATATCTAATAATAGAAGTAGAAGCAAAACTGCTTGTATCTTCAGTTATTCCACCTGGCCCCTCACTTAAATAATATTTGTAACCTGCTCTAAGCCCTGTTAAACCAGTTATAATACCTTTTTTAGTTCCAATACTTGAAGAATCAGCAGGTAATAAAATATCTAAACAAAATAACAATTCACTGGTACTTTTAGCACTATCGTTAGCGTTTGTTTGGTAATATTTACCGTCTGCTCCTAAGTATCTTACAACATAGCTAGTTCCTGACACATCACCTACTACATAATCTTCGTATGTTCTCTTTATTTTAACTGTATCAGAATATACATCTTCATCTTCAGTAACGCTTGAAACTAAAGGTTTATAACCTTGGCCTATTCTTGTTGTTGGTGTATCAGGTAAATTTGTATATGGTGTATTATTTATTAAGGTTTGTATTTCATCACTACCCAACCCACCACCTTGTTTAAAACACTTTTCTAGTGCTAGTTTATTTAATAATTCTTCGGGTGTTGTAACTGCTGAAAAGTCTATACCGTCATTAGTAAGTTCGGCTAGTTTTATTTCAAAATTATTTAATTTTGTTTCATTATTACTAGGTACAATTTTTACGCCTGTACTTGTTAATTGTAGCGTTCTGCTATTATTAAGGTTTGTAATGGTAGTTTTACCATTATCTACAACTTTTACTACTGTTGTATCGCCTGTTTTTGTTATGGTAATGGTTCTGCTCATTTTATAGGTGTTTTAATTGGTTCACAAGTGCAAGTTTGTGCTTGTTGTTGTTGATTGTTTGTGCTATCTGTATTATTTTGGTTGTTGTTAATTTCTTCAGTAGTATTAAAGTTGTTAATTGTGTACTGGTGTGTAATTTTTAAGCCTGCAACTGTTTTGTATGTAATTTCTATAATGCTAGTTCCTAAATTTGTTTTAATAGTTTCAAAGTTGGCATTTTTATTGGCTTTAAATTCTTGTACAAAATTATTTTCTTGTGCTGTTACTGGTAATGATATTGCTATTGTTTGTTTATTTACAATTAGCTTAATTTTATAGATATTCCACTTTAAAATTGGTATTTTTAAAAATGTGTTTTCGGTAACATCTATACCTAAAAAAAAGGTTTCGCCATTTTCAGCACGTAAAAAATTAAATGTTTCTATGGTACTTTCTTTTAAATACCTTGAAAGTTTCATGTATGCTAAATAACCTAATATTCCAATGGATGCTATAATATATTTTGCTTTCATTTTATTATTTTAGTTGCTATTTTATTTACAATTAACAGAAATGCAAGTCCTAAAAAAATGTAAATTATTGTAACATTGTTAAAATTTGTTTCTTTTGTTTTTTCTTTATTTTTTTCTTGTATGCTTTCTTTTATTTCAGTAATTGTATTTTTAATTTCTTCTAATTCATCGGCTGTACAATCGGCTTTTTTAACTTTACCATTACTATCATACTCTAAACGCAAACGTGTTGTTTTACCACGCTTAATAATTGTTGTGTCTTTAAAAATGTAATTTGGCACAAATACAACGCTATCTTTTGGTCGTTTTGTAATTGTTGTTGATTTTTCTACAATTGTACGATCTGTATTTGTTTTCTTTTTTATAAACTCTTTTGAAGCTGTACAAGAAAACAAACTAATAACTATTATAATTTGTACAAATACATTTTTCATTATTATAATTTTCCGAACTTTTTAAAGTACTTTTCATTTTCAATCATTACTTTTCTAAGCTCAATTTTTTGCGTTTCAATAATTTCTTTTTGTGTTGCAATTATTTGATGCAATGGCACTAATTGATCTTTAAATCGTTGCTCAATTCGTTCTATTTCTCTCGCATTAATTTCTAACACTTTATTTATATTTTGTAAGCCTTGTCCGTCTGCTTCTTCTTCGGCTTTTTTTTCATTTGCTCTTTTAGTATTTGGCTTTGCTATGTATGTTATAATTGCTGTTACAATAGCTGTTCCGCCAAAACCTTTCCAATTTTCTAAAATTGTTTCTATCATGAATGTGGGGTTAATTTGTTTTTAATAGTATGTAACCGCCTACTGCCAAAACTCCAACAATACCTATTACTGTTATTGGCAATAAACCGTTATTACTTGTTGTTAAAAATATTTTAAATTTATTTGCAATGGTTGTAATTCTATTTAACCAGCTATTACCAAATATTGAAAATTGCGACAAAGATCGATAGTAATTTTCTCGTGCTTTGCTATATTTTATAAATAATTCAGTAGCATTTACGCTGTTGACTGCATTTAGTGTATTTTGACCAAAAATACCGTCAACAACTAAATTTTTATTAAAATATACGTTTAGTACTTCTTGTAAAATAATTGTTGCTCTGTATGGGCTTGAATTTATACCGTGGTCAATTACCGTTTCGGCTACGGCTTGATTTTGAATTAAATCGCCGTTCATTTTATCCCAAAATTGACTTTTAAAAATATTCAAGGCTGTTTCATAACTTAAATATTTCATATCGTAAACACTTGGTGGATAGCCTAAGTAACGTTCTAATACTGGTGCTGAAATACCATGATTGGTTCCTACAAGCTCATTATTGCTATTGTAATTGCCTTTATCTTCAGGTATGTTTTGATAACCGCCCTCGTTTACGCTTAATGTTGGTACGAAACTATTAAATACTGCCATTTTATTATTTATTTTTTAAATAAAAAGTACCCTGCAATTGCTAATACTCCTAAGCCCGCATACATAAACTTTTTACTTGTTTTTACTTCAACATTTTCATCTGTTATAATTACTTGTGCTGTTGGATCATTAACAACTGTTTCAATTGGTACTTCAACACCGTTTTCATTGGTTATTTGAACTTCATCAATTGGTATATCGTTAATTGGTTGGTTTTGAAGATTTACAGTATTTGAAATAAATTTATTATCTCTAGTATATGGCACTTTCCATATATCTAAAATTTTAATAATACCGTCATCTCTTTTAGTAAGATAATCTTGATATTTTGCTGGGTTTGAAGCTAGTAATTCAGGCGTTAAAAATTTTCCATTAATATTACTCATTGTTTGAGCTGATCCAGTTGTTAAACTTTTAATTTTAACTTCACTTGAACCCTCTGGAACGCTATAGTAAACATAGCCTAAACCTTTTCTTCTACTAATTTTATATGTTGACATAATTATATAATTTTAAATTGTTACTTCTACTGCTCCAGCATTTAACCCTTTGTTAGTTTTTTTTTTAATTCTTTTTTTTGGTTTTCGGCTGGTTTTTTTTCTTGCGCCTGCTAATGCTACTTTTTTAGTTGGTTTTGAAACGTACATTGCGCCTGTAATTATTGCTAATACTCCTATTGTAATAAAAAGAGGTGTGTAATTTTTTGGCGTTTGTGTTGGTTTGGTTGCAACAATAACAATTTCGTCTAATTGGTTTGCGCTATCCATTTTTAACACTATGTTGTTTGTTAATTGGCTGGCTGGTATAATTAATGGTTGAAAACCTACGCTACTAATTTTTACATTATGGTTTGCTGGTACTTCAATATTATAATTTCCAAAATCATCAGCAGTTGTGTAAATTGTACTGTCGGTTTCGCTGTTTATGGTTGCCCAGGGTATTGGTTCGCCTGTTTCATCTATAATTGTACCTGTATATGTATTTAAGGCGTTTAATGTTTGAAATACATCACCATTTGCATAATCTACTGGCGTATCATTTATTAAACCGTCATAATTTGGCAAACTAATATCAAAATCAGGTATATTAAAACCGTCATAAGGACCTGTATTATCTTTTACTGATTTGTATGGTACGCTTGTATCAATTGGCGCAAAATCGAATAAATTTGAAGTATCACTCATTTTTTGTGTTTTTTGTTGGTTTTTAAAATATAAATCCTGCTTCTTCAACAATTTGCTTCACTAAATTGTATATTTCTGCATCATTCCAGCTACTTAATTCACTCTTTAACCAGTAAACTAAATTGCGTTCCTGGTAATTGTCTAATTGTTGCCAAATCCAACTTTCAGGCGGTGATCCAGTACCGTTGTAATTTTTCATACCAAAGGCATTAAAAATTAGTTTAAAATCGTGTGCATTTATATTTTTAAATACTGCTAAAATTCTATCTACATACGTGCCGTATGGTTGCCTATCCATTGCCTCTAATAATGTTTGCGCATATATTTTAGCTTGGTTTGGTGAAATAGTTGTTAATGTTGTATCTGATGTTACAACAATATCAATATTATTTACTGGATCTGGTTCTGGTGCTTGAAGCATTTTGTTTACAACTCTATACACAACATACCCAGCAACACTATAACCAACAACTTTAATAAATAAAGGGTTTGAAACTACTTTATTAGTTTTATCTACTACTTTTTTTGTAGCTTGTTTTACTTGTTTTTTTGTTGGTTTTTTCATTTATATTGTTAAATAATTAAACTTTTAATCATTGCAAAGCTGGTATCTAATTTTTTACGAGCTTTTGGACTTTCTGAAAGCTCTGCCAACTTTTCTAATTGGCTTGTTGTTGCAACGGCTTCAATACGAGCTAGTAAACCTGCTCTTTTATTTTTTTCAAATAAACCGTTACCTTTTGTAATTTCTACGTGTATCATTTTTAATTAGGTATTAGTTCATATTCTTGTAATAATAAATCTAGTGCGCTTATAAATGCCTCACTATTTGATAGCCCAACTGCTGTTAATGATAAATTTTGTAAAACTTCATCAGTTAATTTTGGGCTTTTTAAAATTTCGTTAACAAAGGCTTTTTTTGTTTCACTTAAACCGTCTAAACCATTAATAACTGGTTGTTGTTTACCATTTGCCAATGCACTTGCTGAAGTTGTTTTTTCAATAAATGCCATACCTAAAGTTTCTACTAAACCTATTGCTTTTTGGCCTGTTGGTGTTTCTATAAAACTTTTAGTACTAACTTCTTCAAATAGCTTTTGATATTTTTTTCGTTTCTTTTTTTCTGAAGTATATTTTTCTTCTAATTTTACATGCTCTTTTACTAATTTTGCGTGTTCTTTTTCAGTAAAATTTAGATCTATATACTTATCAAGTGTTAAGTTTTTAACTCCAGCACCTAAACTATCAATTGGCATATTGTTACTTGCTTGTTTTGGTTGAGAACTCGGCGTTTGATAGTTTTGTGCTGGGGTTTCTTTTTCTTGTAATTTTATAATAACTGGCAATTGTTTATTTACATAAGAAGTGCCGTTTTTTCGTTTTATAACAATACCTAATTCATTAAAACCTTTTGCGAGAAAAGATTTGTAATAATCCATTACACTACTGTAATTTTGTAGTATAGCATCTATATTCATATTTCTTTCTATCCATTGTCTTTTGCTTGGATCGTAAACATCAATATATTGTTTAGGATTGTTTTCTAATTTTTTGTTTAATTCTGTAATTTGGCTCATAACTTAAAGGGATTTAGTTACATTTAATAATTGCCCTTGATAACATTATATAAAGTTCTTTTGTGCCTGTTGTATCGTCAAATCGTATATTTTTAATTTGATTGTTAACAACAAAACCAAAAGGCATATCAGCTTCTTTACCTGCTTCTATTTTTCTGTTTCCAAAATATGCCGTTACACTACCGTTATTTTTTAAATAAATGTGTGTACAGTTTGTAATATCCAAATCTTGAGTATCAAATATATTTTGTTCGTCTATGTTTCCTTTAATAATGTTCATTTACTAGGGTGTTTTTGTTATGCTTGTTGAATAACTAATATTACTTCAAAAGTCCAATCGGCTGTTTGGTTTTCTACTGAAGTTGCTACTACTTTTACTTTTTGTCCACCTTGAAAGCCCATAGGTTTTTTAGAACTAAAATAAGTTCCGCCTTGGCGTTGCTCCCAATCTTTGTAATTAGAGGGTTCAATAATTGCACTACCGCTAGTATCTAATATTTTAATACTAACATCTTTTGAGGGTACGCTTGCAAATAAACTAGCTACTACTACTTCGCCTGTGTCTAAATCTAATGCTATACTTTTTTCATTTGTACCGCTTGTAATTGTACCTTTAAATGATTTATAAATTGTTTTCATTTTTTGTTTGTGTTAGAGGTGTTACTTATAATTAAAAAAGCCCTGCCCTTAATTGAGCAGAGCTTTTTTTAATTAACATGGAATAATGGTTATTACTTTGTAAATGTTGTAAATCCGCCTATAATTACTTCTACATAATGATATGGTGTACCAGCAGTTGCGCTATCTGGAAACTCAATTTCAATTCCAATTTGTTCATTTGAAACTAACATTTCAAAATTGTCTAATTTTCTGAAATCATCCATTATTGTATTACCAGTATTTGCATTGTAAATTGTTGAAACTGGGGTAGTAAATATTACTTTATTACCTTGTGTAATATGAAGTTGTGCATTTCTTAAATCTACTGGCAAGGCTGTTGCATAACTTAATAATGCTTCTTTACCTGTTGCAGCATCTGTTGCATAACCAATTTTAATTTTATCGAAAATATGGTTAATGTGTTCGTTTAATTTATTTCCGTCAAAAGAAGAAACACCTGCTAATTGTTGCGTGTTTGCGTCAATTAGAGCTACTTTACCACCAAAGGCAATTCTTTTACGGATAAATAAATCATTTGTTCTTAATGCTAATTCACCAGTACGAATTTTATCTTTTGATGCTACTGGTAGTTTTGAGCTTTTACTTCCCAAATAAGCTACTGCTTCTTTAAATCTTTGTGTGTTCATTTTTTTTGTTTTTGTTAGAGGTGTTAATATTAATTTTAAATTTATGCTGACATGTCGTCAACTGATATTCTGTTTTGTTCTTGTGCTTGTAGTGTTGGTTTTTGTTGCCATACGCTAGGTGCTAATAATGGCATTGCTTGGTTTAATGGTGTTGCAACTCCACTACCTAAACCTAAAGATGCTTGTAAAAACTTTTGTCCGCCTGTTGCGTTTGGATCTACATTTAATTGCTTACCAATTTCAGAGCTTAATGCTTCTACTCCTTGTTGTACTCCCATTCCTACAAAGGCCATTTGTACGCCCTTATCAAAGGTACTTTCACCTTTAATAATTGCAGAAACTACAAGGCTAATTAATGCCATTCCACCTTTATACATGTTTGTTTGGTATTCGGCTGGCAACATAGACATTGCGCCTTTTGATAGCACAACTCCAGTTCCTAATGATAAAGCCTGTACTACTTTATCAATTGCATTTTTTTGAGTTGGTTTTTTAAATTTCATTCGTGTTGGTTTTTGGTTGGTTATTTATATTTACTTACTTTTTTTTATTTAACATTGGTACTACTAAAAAGCCTGCTAGTGCTATTGCAGAACCATAGCCTACAATTTTACCTACATTACTTTTTTGTTTTGGTATAATATTACCATTTGCATCTAATACTGGGCTACCGTCTGGGTTTGTTTGGTAATTTTGTGTATTACTTATTGCTTGAGAGTTTCCAGAAATTGTATAAGTGTTATATGTAAATGCACCATTTTTTTCAGCAGTTGTATTATCATCGCCTATATCAATTTTATAGGTTTGATCTAAATCTCCATAATTAGCTGTTGTTTGTGCTGTATTTACAATTGTATTGTTAGATTTTAATTCTTGTACAATTTTTACTACAACTTCATTATATAAATCTGAAAATGTTTTGCTTAATAGCTTAAAGGCTTCTGTTGTACTACCTGCCCAACTACGCCTATTTATTGAAGCTGTACCGTAACCTGCATAAAATTTAATTATCTTATCTAATTCGGTTAATCTTTCAGAAAATAATTGTGGGGTTGAAGCTGTTTTTAAAGCATCTATGCGTTGTTGTACTAACGGCATGTAAATGTTTTTAATATCGTTACCCATTTTAGCTGGACTGCTTGCAGCTCCCCAACTGTCTAAACCGTATTTTAAAACATTGTTTATGTTTTCAGTAATATTTAAACTACCTAATAATGATGTTAAAATACCGCCTGTTGGATCTAATAATGTTGATATTAAGCCTGCAACTGCGCCATTACTGTTGTTAGAGTTTGTACTTACACCTACTGGTGTTGTTGTTGCTAGTCCGCCTGTACCTGTATCAAAAATTGATAAATCTATACCTGCATTTAAACCTGTTAAATTTTGTTTTAGAGGTATTCTTTTATTACCAACAACTAAAATATCATTACATTCTAATTTGAAAGGAAACTTAAAACTTCCTTTTTTATAATAATTTTTTTGTACTTCATTTTGTATTGTTTGAATAGTGCTATTTGGTATGCCAACTTTTTTAAATAAGTTTGCTACTTCAAAAAAACCGTTAAGTATTTCAGTATGCCTTTTATTGGCTGGTTGCTGTGGTTGTTGAACCCCTGCATTTAAACTGTAAATTGGTAATTTATTCACTTTTATATCTTTTTTTTGTACATAACTAACTTCATTATTACTATGAATTGTTGGATCTATAACAAGTTGTTTACCGTTGTCTTTTATAACTACATATACATGCGACCAATACGCTGGGTTATAATAAGTTTGTTTTACTTTTCTGAAATAATGTTCTATTCCTAAATTTTGTAAAATTGTACTTGCAAAAATTGAGTAACTTTTACAGTCTATGCCTGTTTTTCGTTGTTGCCAACTGCAAGCTGGACTTCTCAAATTTTGATTGTAACCGTCAATCTGGTACTGAACGTTGTTATAAAGAAAGTTGTAAACGTTTTCAACTGTTTGTTTTACTGTTGATCCTTTTAATTGTGGTGCTATTGCTTTTGTTTGGTAGGCATATTTATTAGCGTGTTTACGCATTAAATGTAAAACTGCTGTTGTATCACCTTTTTTTTCAAACGTTGCTTTGCACTCAACTTTTTCAAAGTACTTATCGAATTGCAATCCGTTGTTTATTTCTCGTTGTAACTCATTGTTGATATTCATTTATACTTACTTTCAAGTACAAAGTTGCAACGGTTTTTTAGTGTATTTTTGAGTAAAGGCGTGTTATGGCGTGTTACTGTGCGAAATTGTTGGTAAATGCAGTTTGTTGTTGGTAAATGCAGTTTGTGAAACTAAATTTTTGTGTTATTTTTGTATAACCTCTAACCAATAAATTATGAATTTAAGTAACTTACCAAAAAACTTAACAAAAACAGAAATTGCTGAAGAATTGGGATATAATAAAAAAAGAACCAATCCAGTTTGTAATGAAGTAATGGCTGAAAGAAGAAAATTACCTTATGAAAATGTAAAAAATAACAAAATTCTTTATCAGAAAGAATTTTTAGAAGTTTTTAAGCGTTTTGATGCTGTAATTGAAGCATAAAAAAAACCCTCGTTATTGAGGGCTTTTTAGTTGTTGTTGCATTTCGCCAACAATAACAGAATAAGCATTGTATTTTATTTTTAATTGATCTTTTAAATAATTAATGTAGTTGTTTAAGTCTGTTTTAGTTAATTTACTATCTGGAGTGAAATTATATACAACTAATTTTTCAGTTGCCTCATATAATAAATGGTTGTGTACTGGATATTTTTTTGATATTTCAAAAGGTATCATATCAATATCAATTCTTTTTCTTTGAATTATTTTAAATATTATTGTTTTCATTTGGTAAAAAATTGTTTTATAATTTAGATTATATATTATTAGCAACAACAATTTTAAGTGAAATACTACGCAATATTACTCGCCGTTACCGTCTGCGTCATACTGCTTTCAACGGCGCATAAAAAAGACTGCACATAGTTTGCCTTTTTTGATACGCTAGTTGCAATTCATTTTTGTTGTCTTTAACGCTTCTAAGGTCACTTCCTCTTGTATCATTTTTTCCTCAGCGGAAAAAAGGTTTTGTGATTCTCAAAAACGTAATATCAACTATGTATATAAGCAACGTTTAAATTTTCCCCCCTCTTTTAATTTTACGTTTAACGATCCTTACATTTTCATTTTCAAATTCAGTATTTTTTAATCTACCAAAATGAGTGTAAAAGTTATCAGGCTTCATTCCTGTATCTGAACATAAAGCAGAAATTCCACCGTATATCTCTGCTTCATTAGTTTTTTTATTTAGAAACCAAAACGCCATGTTATTCAAAATATAATTTAGAAGTATATTCCTCTTCTATTGCTAATCCTTCTTCACTTTCAAAATCAACTTCTCCATCAACCAGTAAATTGATTCTACAACTATATTTATCACAATCTTTTACTTGTTCTTCTCCAAAATCTACATCATCAAAAGATTTATAAGTTTCTTTCAATTCTTTGCATTCTTTTTTAAAAGCAACAATTGCATCTTCAAGGTTATTAAAATTCATTTCGCCTTTCATTGTGTGATGAACTAATACTTCTTCTAATTCGTTTCTTGTCGTTAATTTGTAAGTTTTCATAATGTTAAAAGTTTAAAGTTAAATTAAATTTAATCATTTCTTCAATGATAATATCTGTTTGTTTTTCTGTCATTATTTTTGATTTTCCAACTGTTACAATTACTTTTTTAATAAATTGATTTTTTGTATTAACGTATAATTGTCTAAGAGTATTAAGCAATTCTTCATTATTAATTCTAAAAAATGATGAACTGTTTAAAACAATACCTTTTCTACTTTCGTTAGTATCTACGTTTTCACATACACTTCTTAATCTTTTCCAAACTAACATAAACAACTCATTATTGTATAAAGCGTTTTCAGATAAACCAAACTCATTATTATCTTTCAATTCTTGTAAGTTGATTGTTTCTTTTATTTCTTTTATAGTTGTCATAATATTTGGTTTTATTTCTTATACAAATATAGTTATTTATTTTGTATAAACAACTACTTTTTACAAAAATGTTTAATTATTTTGTATTTATTTACGAAAACTTTACGAAAACTATTTCAATGAACGTGTATTTTTGGCTAAAAAGCCAAATTTGCCAACGCTAAAATTTAAAAGATGCTCATATACTTATACAGTTACCAGTAATGCTTTTTTTCGCCATCTACACCGCTAAAAAAGACTTGCTTGTTTAAACATTCTGTCTAATCTTTTCCAACCTATTTTTTTACCTTTTTCGTCTGTTAATTTTTCTATTTTATAGTCTGTAAAGTATTCATTCATTGTTTTGCCAGTTAACCACCAATCAATAGCTTTTTGAGAATTTCCATTACAAGCAACGGTTAATTTCCATTGTGGATTTTTATCCATTCCTTTCTGTATTGCTCTTTGTATTGCAATTAAAAGTTTTGGGTATAAATCAAATTCTCTTTTTCTTACACCTTTTCTGCTAACCAAAGGGCATCCAACACATCCAATTCTATTAAATCCACGTTCATAATTTGGATTCATAGGTATATTTCTTAATTTATGATAATCTAAAACATCTTTTAATTTCCAATCATAAATAGGATAAATATGTTTAGCTCCTTTTTGCCAACTTCTATTATCACATTGGATATAATCTCTACCTTGTCGCTTAGTGCTTTCTTCACTTCTTACACCTTCAAAAACCATTTTACCAACAGAACCGTATTCTTTTAAATGTTCACAACAATATCGATTTAATCGAGTTGGTAAACCTTTCCGTTCAACTAACTGCATAAATGTTTCTTTTGGTCTTAAAATTACTGTATGAGGAAAATTATGTTTTATAAATTTGATATTTCCTTGTGGGTCAATAGTAGTATTAGTATAATAACTCGTATAATTTATTCCGCTTTTTTGTAATAAAAAATCTACTACTCCACTATCTTTTCCGCCACTCATTCCTGCAAATAAAGGTTTATCGCTATTTCTTTCAACTGTTTTTATAAAACTTATTGCTTGTTTTTCTAATTTCTCTAATCTTTTGTACATTTTTTTAATTTTATCAAATTAATTTGCCAACGCTTTAAAAAATCACTTCGGGTAACTATGCAAATAATTAATGCTTAAATTTTAGTTTAATTGAATAATTTTAATTCCAAACTCGCAAAAATCATTTACTTTTCAGTTACCAGTAATGCTTTTTTAGCCATCTACACGTATTAAACTCTTTAAAATTCTTTTCTTTCATAAGTAATTAAAAGTGGATTTTTATGATTGCTGTTGTGTTTTGGATATAGAATATTTTTCGTATTTGCATATTTTAAAAGTGTTTCCTTAGTTACTGGACAATTTTTGTCTGTATAACCTATATAGGTTTTTGTTTTATTAGTTGATAAATCTTTAATTTTAAAAACATTTTTTAAACTTGTTTTATTTTTTGCCTTTACCTTTTTCAAATATTTACATCTATTACATCTATTATCTCCATAACCCGGGAATTTACTTTGATCTTTGGTTTTTTTACATATTTTACATTTTCTTTTTTTGGTTCTATTTTTTTTAAATGAAGAGTTGTTAAATGTAAAATGACTATGTAATTCTTTACTATGCTTATTTGATAATTTCAAATTAACTAAACGATTGTCTTTTAGGTTTTTATTTTTATGTACAATGCAATCATTGTAATTTATGTATGACTGCTCTGTATTAAACGAAAAGAACACGATTTGACCAATTGAGAACCCTTTATAATTCCCATCTGAGCTTAATTTTACGGATAAGTTTTTTGTAGGCTTTATTGTTTGTTTTAGAATCCTTTCTTTAACTAATTTTTGCCCTCCTCTTCCATTATTTACATACCTTTTAAGCGATTTTAACCTTCCTAAATTTGATACTTCATACATACCATCATAACCATAAACATCAATCCAAATTTCGTTTTGTAGGTTTTTTAACTGTAAATTTTTGTAGTGTTCCATAATAAGCAATTTAACCAATGGTATGTTCTATTTTTTCTCGCAAATGGTTAATATCATTTTTATTAGAAATATCTAATCTATAAGGGTAATACCCACTCATAAAATTGCCTCCATAAATAATAACGCTATAACCCCAATCTTCAATGTGTATTTCTATATAATGCCCTTTACTATCTCTAAAGGTTCTTTTGATTCCTAATCGTTTATTATTTACAACGTCTTGTCCTTTTGCAGTAAAACCATTAGCTAGTATTGTTTTATAAATGTTTTGTATCATATCTATTAATTTAGTTTCTTAAAAAGCCATTAGACTAGCTCTAATTCAAGTAATCGTTTTTTATCAGTTTGTTCATATACATAGCCGTAATGTTTACATCTTCCATTTTTACCGTTATTCGGCACATAATTTTCGCACCATTGCTTTCCGCAACTTTGAGCAACTTCTCCGACTTCTAAATGATATTTGCAAAAGAAATATCCTGTGGCTTTTTCTCTTTTTGCTTCAAAAACTTCCATTTTGTTAATGTTATTTTCTTGCATATAATCAAGATGAGCCTCAATTTTGTAACAATTTTCTTCATTTTTTCTAAAATAGTATTTTGACATAATTCTAATATTATAAGTATTAGTTACTTTTATTGTTGATTAAGTATTGTTAATTTTTTTTGTAAATTTTTTACTATTCTATCTTGTGTAATAATTAGATTTAAAATAATTTCTGCATCTATTATATTATCATTGGCTAAACATCTTTTTAAGCAGTCTGACATTTCAAAATAGCGTTGTTGCTGTTTGCAATAGCGTTGTTGATATGTTACTTCTAGTACTTTAATGATTTAATTATTAAATTGATAAATTAAACCTGCATAAGCACTATTGCGCCATAGTTGGCTAACATCGGTTGCTCGTTCTTTATTTAGTTGTATTGTTGCTTTTATGTTGTTAAGCAGTTTGTAGGTTAGTTCTATATTAAAACCGTATGCAATTGAGTTATTGGCATAATTGGTGTTTCTATAAATTATACCAGCTTCTACACCTGTAAGTAAATTAAGGTTTTGCAATAGTTTAAATTTGTGATCTATCCTAGTGCCAAATTGTATATATTCTATTTCTTTAAATTGCTCAAAAAAGAAGCCTAAACGTGTATTTTTCCAGTAGTTGTAAGTATCACTATAACTTATTATGTAGTTTAAGGCTGGTTTGTTTACTGGTGATCCGTAAAGTGCATTGCTCCAGTCTATTTTTATTGATACTTCGCTTTGTGCTTTTAGTATTGCTGAAGAAAATATAAGTAGTATTACAATAATTGCTTTTTTCATGTTGTTAGAGGTGTTAATTATTAAATTGCTTTTCTAAATTCATATAAACGTTGTAATTTCCAGTCGTTAAACTTTAAAACTTTACCATATTTATTGCGTAATATTCTGTTGCGAATTTTTTTAATATCTAAAAACTTTTTTCGTGCTACTAATTTTAAATAATGCTTTGCTTCTGGGTGAGCTTCAATTAAAATATTTTTAAAGTTTTCACCGTTAAAACTTTTTGTTGTTGCAAACCGTTTATTTTGATTGCGGATTGCTTTTTTGTATTTGTAAATAACTTGTGGATCAATTTTTACAACTTCTGTTTTTTTAAGTG
The DNA here is from genome assembly GCA_027066745.1 of Flavobacteriaceae bacterium. Taxonomy (GTDB): domain Bacteria; phylum Bacteroidota; class Bacteroidia; order Flavobacteriales; family Flavobacteriaceae; genus Aureibaculum. The sequence continues at coordinate 4,791 of JAMONB010000371.1, read as the reverse complement.
TTGGTTTTGGTGCAACAACTTGTTTTTTTCTGAAGAAAGAAATTAAGAAGTTGTAAATTCTTTTAAAAAAGTTTTTCATTTGTTAGAGGTGTTATTGGTTAGTGTTTAAGTTTGCTGTATTAAAGGTTGTTTTAAGCGTTCTATAATTGCACAATTTAAACTTGTTGTTGGTAATTCAAGTTGATATATTTGTAGTGCTTTTTTTAAAGTATTTGCTTTGTAATAGCTTAATTTAATTGTTGAGTTTATTGGTTGTGGTGTGCGTTGCATTTTTTTTACAAACTCTATCCAAAGATCATTAGCAATGTAAAATTCGTATTTTGATAACTCGTTGTTGCTAACTAAATGTGTATTTTCTACAATTGCATGTAACTTATAAGCATAATGCTTTAGTGCATCTTGAAAAATGGCTATTTCATTACTTTTTATATTTTTTAGTATTGCTAGCATACTTTTAAACTTTGAATTATTACGTTTGATTTACTATAATTATCATAAAACACCAGTTTGTTAACTGCATTTGTATATTCTGGTCTATTCTTAAATCTATCAATCATACCGTTTATTATTTTTTGCTCTGGTTGGTTGTTTTTTTTATAAAAACTATACCAGGTTTTTGCAAGTCCTTTATTTTTATAACCGTTTTTAAGCATTATGGCCATACGTATTTTACTGCAATTTTTACATGTACCGTTACCACCATTACCGCATTTACATTTATTATTAGATTGTTGTTGCATTGTTGTTTACTTTATTTGTATTGGTTCTATAACTTCAATTTCATTTAGTAGCTTTTGTAATTTTGCTTTATGAAATGCTACGCCTATACTATTGCCTACAAGCTCATATTCTGTTATAAAATTTTCTTGTTCTGTAATTTCTTGTTGTTTCATTGTTTTGTTATTTATATAGTTATTAAATTGTTGTTGCTCTATTGCTGAAAATTTATGTTTAGATAGGTTCCAGTTTTCAATAAGTACATATTTACCGTTTATCCAGTACCCTTTTTTGTCTTTAGATTGAATTATTTTTATCATAGCTTAATTTTAAAAAGGTAAATTTTGAGAAAATCTATCTTCATTAATATATTTTTGAATGTTTTTACTCATTGTAAGAAGCTGAATATTATCTATACTGTAACCTAAATTATTATTTATCCTATCTACTGAAGCATTACGACCACGTTTAAATTTTGTAATTATATAACCAGTTTCACTACAAAATTTTCTAAACTGTTCTATTGTTATTGTAAAATCTTTTTGCCGTTGTTTTGCTTTACTTTTAAATTGATTATAACGGCTTCCAACTGGATCAACAAATCTTAATTTACGTGCATAGTGTTTATGGCATAAACCACCTTTTTTATAAACAGGACTTTCATTACAACCATAAGCACAACAAAATATACCAGCTTCTTTTTTATACTTGCTTATTTTAAATGGTTGTTTTTTCATTATGCTACTTTTTGTTGTTGTTTATTCATTTTTTCAATTAAACTAGGTAACTGCTCTAGCCAGTTATACGGTAAATTATCTTGTACATAGTTGTATAATTGCTGGTGCGTAATAGTACCTTTTAAGTATTTTTTAATGTTATTTTCGGCACGTTGTAAGTATGTTAAGCGTTCTTTTCTTAAATTATTTTCTCTATTTTCTAATTTTTGTGCTTCAATTTTTTGAATTTTTAATGTTATATTTTTTAAATAGTGTTGTTCTAGTCCAAAAAAGCCACATTCTTTGCTTAATGTTCTACTTTTATTAAAGTATTGGTACGGATAAAGTAGGTTAAAATGTTTATTATTAGGTTTTAATAAAAATTTACGTGCTTTTTCTAGTTGCCAACGGTATTGAGGTATTTTGTTTATAATAGTTTCTTTATGAAGTGTGTAACCTCTATTTAAAAACCAAGTATCTAAGGCTTTTTGTATGGTCCTGGTCCATTCACCAGCAAAAACAGTATGCTTTTTATATAATTTATTAGAAGATTTAAAAATATCGTAAATTACAAGTTGCTTAAATTCTTCTTTTGAAAGATTGCCATACAAATTTTCTTGTTTTAAACGGTTATAACGCAAAGGTGTATAGTTTAAAAACTCGTTATTTGCTAGTTGCTGGGCTAAAATATGAGGCGCAACAAGTAATTTTCTTAAATTTTCGCTCCTTTTTTCGTGGTTTCTCGGCTCATTTACCATAGGGCTTTTTATTTTCTGGGTGTTCTTGTAGGCGTGTGCAACACATGTATTATGTGTTTGGCTTGCCAAACTCCTTATAATATCTTTGCTACTTGTAGCAGAGTCTTTTATTTTATCTTTATTTAAAGATAATGCTCTTGTAGTATCACTATTATTATGTAAATCTTTACTCCGCTTGCTTATAATAAACTGATTTTCAGTAGTTAAAGACTTTGGCACATTTCCGTCTAAAACAACTAATATTTTGGGTGAAATTGTGCATTTAATGGGTGTATTTGAGTTTGTAAATAGGTAGTTATTAATTACTCCAGCTTCACGCAAACGCTTTATATGGTTCTGGGCTGTTTTCTTACAAATATCTAAACGTTGAACGCCGTCTATTTTATGAGTTGCTAATTTGTTATAATCTATTTTTAGAGCTGGTAGTTTATCTTTTGCAACTGAAGTAGGTATTTGCATTTCTAAATTGTAGCCGTTGCGTTGTTTTAGTTGTTTGGCATAAAAACCTAGTATTACACTAAAAACTATTTCAGATTGAAATTTTACCTTTTGTATGCGTTTTTTGGGTGCAATATTACCATGTTGTTGGTTAAATAACTCTACTTTTTTATTGTAGGTTTTAACAAATAAGCGTTGGTGTTGGTTTTTAAATGCTAGTGTTTTTTCTAATTGCTTTGAAGAAAGTTTTTTAATAATGCTTTTGTTGTATGTTGCAATATTGTTGTTGGCTTCAATTAAGCTGTCATTGTATCGTTTTATTTCGGCTCTGTAATGTTGCATTGCCAATTTGTAGGCCTCGCCATTTATATAAGGATAATTAATATAGCTGTAATGTTTGCCAGTATTGTATTTTGAAGTGTTAACGGTATCAATAACATTTTTAGTTATCAATAAGCCATGTTGTTTGTTAAATTTATCTACGGCGTTGTTGTATGCTTCTGGTGTAAGTTTTTCTCGTTGGCAATTATCTTTAAACAGTTTTATAGCTGTTTGCTGTATAAGGCTTAACGGTTTACGTTTAATAAATGCAATTACTTGTGAGTTGTGTTTTTCAATAGGTGTTAACTCGTTGTTGGTAATAATTGCATTTGGTAATTTGTTAGAGGTGTTTTGCATTATTTTTATTTATAAAATGTTGTAAAGGGATTTTATAAGGTTTGTGCGGTATATCAATTGTTGAAAGGGCTTTGAAGTTATCGCCACCCCAAACAACAATTAATCTACTGGGGTATTTACTAATGTATTTTTTGTTTTTTTAATTAAGTATTTATCTACAAAATATTGCGAGAAATAATTTTCAATTATTGGTTTTTTTAAAGAAAAAGGGTTGTGCATTTCCAATAATTTTGGCAATATATTTTCAGTAAAAAATGTAGCATCAAATTTTGATCTGTCTAGTCTGGTTTCAAAATCTTTTAGTACTGCTTTCACTTGTTTTTCTCTAAAACGTATGTAAATCAAAAAAAGAAATGCTATTATAACGCTTAACCAGGCAATAAATATTACGGTGCTTAAAAATAAATTTGAGAGTATCATTTTTTAACTGTTTTAAGGTTTGGTGTAAAAAGTAGTAGCAACAACAAAAAGAATGTTACTATATGGTGCATTGCTCCTGTAAGTATTACGTAAATGCTAAAAAGTAGCATTGTAATAATAATGTAGTTTATAATTTTATTCATAATTGTAGGTTCTTTAACTATTAATCTTCAATACTGTATTTTTTCTGCTTTTTTGGTGTTGCAATTAATTTGGATAATTCTTCTTCAGTTACTTTAAAAATAAGGTTGTTTTTATCTTTTAATTTATATAAATACGTGTATTCTGATGCTTCTTTTTTTTGTTTAATACCTAATAAAAGTGGAATAAATTCATTTTTTTCTAAATAAACATGTAAAATTTTATAGTCTTTTAGTTCTTGGTATTTAGGATGGGTATTTATTCTATATTCTATCTTTCTATAAGCTCTATATAAATTTCTTAAATCTGTTTTAGTAGTTTTATAATTTCCTTCTGTTTTATCTGTAATTCTTAAATCAAACTTTAAAACATAAACTATTATCACCGCTAACAAGAAGTAAATAATTACAAAATTTCCTATTATTATTTCTGAACTCATTTTTTAAATTTTTTAAATTAAAAAAGCAACCCCTCTAACCGTATGTATCAAGATAAATTAGAGGAAGTTGCTTTGGGAAAATAGTTGCCTATTTTCTGGGTTTTATTTAAGTTTTTTAATCGTTGTTGGTTTTTTTTGTAACCGCCAGTATTGTGGCTTTTAACAATGCTATTTATACGCAATTGTATTTTAACTTGTTTAGTTGTAGGTTGTTTAGTGCTGGGTTGTTGTTGTGCTGTTCCTAGTACGGCAAGTAACAAATCTCTTTCGCTAGTGTTAAGCGTTGCAATACTTTGTAATGCGTTGGTTAAATTTGTTGTTTGTTGAAGATACATACTAATATAAATTTTTTATATTTGTACCACGCCTTAATTGGCGTTGTACTTAATTTCGTTTTGGTAAATCGGTTTTAAGTTACATAGCATAGTAAATAAGGCTCGGTTAGAGGTGTCCTTATTTACATAAGCTAAAAAATAGGCAGGTT
>JAMONB010000370.1 GCA_027066745.1 Flavobacteriaceae bacterium | reverse complement strand
ACCATTAAACATAGGTGATCTATCAAAACCTGTTCTCAATAAATCATGCACTTCTTGGCTAGTATAAGTCATATAACAAGACCGTTGTTTTTTCAATGGTTGTGTTATATTGCTGTAAGAAAATTTTTCTGGTATTGGGTCACCTGGTTGTTCAATCATTTTTGAGTAATCCAATGACCTTCCATCAACTCTAGGTGGTGTTCCTGTTTTCATTCGCCCAGAAACAAAACCTTGTTTTATTAAATCTTCAGTAATTCCTGTTGAAGCTTTTTCCCCAGCTCTACCACCACCAAAAGTTTTATCTCCAATATGAATCTGTCCATTTAAAAAAGTTCCTGCTGTTAAAATAACAGATCTTGATTTAATCTCTAATCCTAAAGAAGTTTTAACGCCTTTGATTTTCCCTTTCTCTATAATCAATCCATTTACAGTGTCTTGGTAAAAGTCTAGGTTTTTAGTTTGCTCTAACATCAATCTCCATTCTTCAGCAAAACGCATTCTATCACTTTGAACTCTCGGACTCCACATTGCTGGTCCTTTAGATTTATTTAGCATTTTAAACTGTATAGCTGTTTTATCTGAGACAATACCACTATACCCACCAAGAGCATCAATTTCTCTTACGATTTGTCCCTTTGCAATACCACCCATGGCTGGGTTACAACTCATTTGAGCAATGTTTTGCAAGCTCATCGTTATCAACAAGGTTTTAGCACCCATGTTGGCACTTGAAGCCGCTGCTTCACTTCCAGCATGACCACCACCCACAACTATCACGTCATAACAATCTAGAAAAACACTCATTTTATCTATAAAATTTACATTGTTTCACGTGGAACATAATGAATAAAAAGGTTACTTAGAAAAAGTAAGCAAAGATAGATAATAATCTTCTTTGTTTCTCATTATAACTCTTTCTTCTTTATCTTTGTCTTTATAACCACACAAGTGCAATACACCATGAATTATAACACGATGTAGTTCATTTTCAAAAGTAGTGTTAAATTTTTCTGCATTTACTTTAACCCTATCTATTGAAATATAGATTTCTGTGTTAATTTGCATTCCAAGACTATAGTCAAAAGTAATAATATCTGTTAATGTGTTGTGTTTTAAATAGTTAGTGTTTATTTTTAATAGGTAATTATCACTACAAAAAACATAACTTATTTCACCTTCATTATAATGCTCGTTTCTAATAGTCTTTGATATCCAATTACTAATACTTTTTTCGTTTAAAAAAACAAATGCTGTTTCAAAGCTAAATTCAATCATTACTAACTTTTTCCTTAAAATACTGTTGAACTTTAATTTTATAATTATTACGCAATGGTAAAGGCTTTCTGTTTAGTATTTCATTAGAATTAAAAAAAAGCTTATCACCTTTGATTTTTGGGATACTGCTTTTTTTAAACTCAATAGTATTGGTATTCGATTTTCTCTTATCATCCTTCCCTTGTTGTAGATGAGCTTTTTCTAGCTTTAATAATTGATGTTGAAGTTGTATCATTTTTTGCAGGACTTGGTTATCAAAACCTTTATCCAACAAAAGTTTTTCTAATTCCTCCATTTGTTTAATTGCTTTTTGTCCTTGGGTTCCTTTTCTACCTTCTTTTCCTAACATTTCTTTTAAAGCTTCTTTTAAAGCATTTTGCTCTTGATAAATTTGATATTGTTCACCTGTCATTTGTTCTTCATTGTTTTGGCGATTACCCTTTTCTGTACCCTTACCCTTTTTACCTTGACTCTTCTTTTTTCCACCTTTTTCTTCTCCACTTTCTCCATCTTTTTCTCCTGGTTTATCTCCAGGCTTCATACCTTTTTCCATTTTTTTGTTTAATTCACCTTGTTTTTTTATAATGTCAGGTAAACTAAATGATTCTCCTTTTTTCTTCCCCTTACCTTCACCCATACTAGGGTTTTGTAAACTATTCAACATGTCACTAAGCATGTCAGCTAAATCATTGGCTGCAGTCATGGTGTATTGTTGATTTGATCGCCCTTGGTGGATTCTATTTTCCGCCAAATTCTCTAAAGATTTATCTAAATTATAATGTGCATTGGTCAAATGCTTTTGGATTTTTGAAGATAACTTTGGCAATCGTAAAGAAAGTGTATACAAACTGTCGTCAATATGCTCAAAGTTTTCTTTGATAATTTGTTGTTTTTTTAATTTTTTAGGAAATTCAGCATGACTAGCATCGGTACCGTCAAACGAAATTAACAACTGCTCTTGGTCAAAAGAAAAAATTAATAAATTTTCTAAAATCGATTTTAAATCTTCAATATTTTCTTCAAGAGTCTCTCCTTGCATAGCTGACATTGCCCCTTGCATTTTCTTACTCAATTGCTGCATTTTTTTTGCAGCTGATTTTTGCTTTTTTACAGCTGATTTTTTTTGCTCACCTTTTGAAGAAGGCTCCTGTTCTTTTTCTTGTGATTCAAGTTCTTTAGAAGCATTTTTCATCTCTTCTCTAATTTTGTCTTCATCATTTTTAGTCTGAGGAAAATCCATTGGTTGAGCCAACTGCTTATTTTGTTTATTCAACTCATCAAAATCTTTTTGAATTTTTTCAAAATCTTTATTAAGTTCTTCTTGATCTTTGGCTTTATTTTGTTCTTTTTCTGATTGTTCTTTTTGCTTTTTAGATAACGAATCAAGTTTATTAGAAATTTGTGCAGCTTTTTTCTCAACAAAGAACCGTTTTGACAACTCTAATAAGCGTTCTAAAGATCTTTTTTCCTGTTTGTTTTGTTGAGTCAGTTTTTCAAGCTTATTTAACATTTTCTCTTTGTCTAATTTTTCAGACATCTTCTTCAACTGTTCTAATAAATTGTTTTTTTCTTGAAGTTCTTGTGCTTCTTCTATTCGTTGCTTTAACTCTTCCTTTTTTTCTTTAATTGATTTATCATCGCTATTTTGCTCTTGTTCATCTAAATTTTCTTTAAGTTTTTCTGTATGCTTTTCAAGCATTTCTTGGTACTGCTTTTGTCGTTTTAAAAATTGATCAATCTCTTTTTTATCATTCCAATTTAACACTGGTTTCTTCTTTATCTTTTTAGAGAACTCCTCTAGGTCTTTACTTAACCTTTCAGTTGTCTTAGCTGTTTTATTGAGTTCATCTAAATTCTGTTTTTGCTCTTTTAATAAATCATCTGTAATTTCTTGCTTCGTTTTGTTATAAAACCTAAAAGTTTGACTTTTTGTTGATTTACTACCATTAGCACCATCATTATCAAAAACTTCAAAATACATTTCATAAGCATTTCCTTTTTCAAACTTTAACTTTTCGGGTGATAAAACATAATAAAATTCTTCAAAAGTTGATTTAGTAATTGTTATATTTTGTTTTTTTAGTGATTTGGTATCCTCCTTAGTATAATACACTAATTGTAATTTTTTCAATCCATAATCATCACTTAGCTGCCCAGCAAATTGAACTGCACCTCTGCTGATAGAATCAATATCAGATTTAATATTAATTTTAGGATATTCATCTTTAACAACTCGAATACTATACTTAAGGTTTTCATAATTTTTTAAGCTTGCATTTGAAGTGCTTATCTGATATGTTAAATTATCTTGAATGCGTTTAGAAATTGAAAACTTATTTTTAGATTTTAGAATAAAAGGACTAATATTTGTTGTGATAAATCTGAGTGAATCTGTTGCTTTTGTGGTAATGTTCCATGTAATTGTAGTTCCTTGAGGGATTACCATATTTCCGGTGTTTTTTATCAACTCATTCCGCTTACCTGTATAACTAGGATAATTCATGTACATTTCAAAACCAGTAACTATAGGTGTTTTAATTATCTTTAATAGGTGTTTTTTAGAACGAACTCCATTGGCTTCAAAATAAAAAGATATTGCTTTGTTTAAACGATGAAAATTATAGGAAAACTGTCCGTTATTATCCTTTAATAGATAACTTTCATTATTAAAAATAATGTTTATATGCTCTGGTATAATATTTCCTTCAGTTTCTACAATCAGTTCAAAAGTTTGACCTTCTACGTTCTCTAATTTGTCATTAATAATTTTAAAAGAAAATGGTGCTGGTGGTTCATAAGCTGTTTTGTAATTTACCACTCTTACTAAACTTTCATTAAAAATAGCTGTATTTCCTGTAAGAAAAGTAAAAAACCAAATCAATACAGGAATAGATAAATATTTTAAATATTTTGTATTCTTATTAAAGTTAATCGCTTTTTTGAAGGGAATAGGTTGTAGTTTTGATGATTTTTGCTCAATACTTGCCAATAACAACTCTGATTGTTGTTCATTTTGGTTCAATTGTAATACATTCAATAATTTATCATCAATCTCAGTAAAATGATTACCAATAATTTTAGAGGCTTCGGTAAAAGAAATTCCTTGTTGTAAACCAAACAATTTACTTATCGGTACTACAATAAATTTTATGAGTAAACCTAATTCTACAGCTAAAAAAACAAAGAATAAAACACGCCTAGAGTCTGGTGCTAACCAAAGAAAATGCTCTATGAATAGGGTGAACAAAAAATACAATAAACCAAAAGCTAAAAATAAAATTAGCCCTTTAATCAATTCATTTGTGTAGAATTTTTTAATAAACTCTTGTAATTTTTGCTGTATGTTTATGAAATTATTCATGTTTATAGACCCAAAAATACTATTTTCATTGTCAAATAGTATCTTTGCAATCAAAATTTAACTAAATGACTAATAAAGTACGCGTACGGTTTGCTCCTAGCCCAACAGGACCTTTACATATTGGCGGTGTAAGAACCGCATTATTTAACTATTTATTTGCTAAAAAAAACAACGGAGTCTTTATTCTTCGTATTGAAGATACCGATCAGGCTAGATATGTTGAAGGTGCAGAAAATTACATCATTGAAGCTTTAAATTGGTTAAACATTCCTTTTGATGAAGGACCAAATATTGGCGGTAATTTTGGACCTTACCGACAATCTGAACGTAAAGAGCTTTATAAAACACATATTAATTCGTTGATTAATTCTGGTCATGCATATTATGCATTTGATACTCCTGAAAAATTAGATTTTCATAGAAAAGATCATGAGTCTAAGGGTAAAACCTTTATTTACAATTGGCATAATAGGTTAAAATTAGACAATTCACTATCGCTTAACGCAGATGATGTTCAACAAAGGATAATTAATGGGGAAAAATATGTTATCCGATTTAAATCTCCTGAAAATGAAAACCTAACATTAAAAGATATTATTCGTGGAGAAATTAAAATAGATACCAATGTCTTGGATGATAAAATTCTATTCAAATCTGATGGAATGCCAACGTATCATTTAGCAAATATTGTAGATGATCATTTAATGGAAATCACACATGTAATTCGTGGAGAAGAATGGCTACCATCATTAGCTTTACATGTATTGTTATACCAGGCATTTGGTTGGGATGCTCCAGAATTTGCACACTTACCGTTGATATTAAAACCTCAAGGAAAAGGGAAATTAAGCAAACGTGATGGTGATAAACTAGGGTTTCCTGTATTCCCAATAGAATGGAAACAAGGTAATGATGTTTCACATGGCTATAGAGAAGATGGGTATTTTGCTGAAGCTGTTGTAAATATGTTGACTTTATTGGGTTGGAATGAAGGTGATGGTTCAGAAAAAGAAATTTATTCACTTAAAGAATTAATCAACGTATTTAGTTTAGAACATGTGAGTAAGGCAGGGGCAAAATTTAATCCTGATAAAGCAAAATGGTTCAATCAGCAGTATTTACAACAGAAAACGGATGGTGAATTGGCTGAATTGTTTTTAGCTCATACATTAGCCTTACAATCAAACCCTATTTTGATGACTTCTTTTTATAAAAATGGCAAGCATCTAAATGATAAACCATATATAACAAAAGTCATTTCGTTGATAAAAGAACGTGCTACTTTTGTATCTGATTTACTGAGGTTAGGTGATTTTTTCTTTATTACACCTACATCTTACGATGAAAAAGCGTCTAGAAAATCATGGAAAGAAGATACCTCTCAATTAATGCAGGAATTAATTACTGTAATTAATGGTATTGACAGTTTTTCATCACAAAACATTGAAACTATTGTAAAAGAGTGGATTACCATAAAAGAAATTAGTTTTGGTAAGGTAATGCAACCTTTACGGCTAAGTTTAGTTGGGGCAATGAAAGGGCCTCATTTATTTGATATAATGGATCTTATTGGACAAGAAGAAACCATTTCTAGAATTAAAAACGCTATTGACAAATTATAAGTAGCCTTGAAAATACGCCTCCATTTTCTAATCAAACTGTTGGTACATTTAAATTTACTTTACAAAAAGTTTTAGGTATTAGTAATCAAAAGTTAGAAAAAGTTATTTCTATTTACCCTAACCCTAGTAATGGTAAAGTTTTTATAAATGGTATAGGCTGGCTGGCTCTTAAAAAAAGCTGAACTTTATGTTGTTAATGGAGTAATGGAATCTGCTCATCTTTCTAATAATAAATATATTAGATTTTTCTTTTCTTCAAAAAGGAATGTGTTTTCTAAAAATTACATCAAACAACGTGAAGATACCCCAAAAAACAGGACAGTAAATTAAGTTC
>JAMONB010000369.1 GCA_027066745.1 Flavobacteriaceae bacterium | reverse complement strand
CAATACCAATTTGGTAATCGCCATCAGGTGCATTTTCAATTTTTTTGTTAATGTCTATTTGGAGGAGTAGGGTAGTAATCGCAAATATATTCATTTGTTTAAAATTTGTTTACAAAAAACCTTTATGAGGGTTTCTTAAATTTTTGAAGTGCTTTTTTCGTAAAATCAGACAAAGCTAGTTTGCCACTTATTTCAGCTCTTTCTTTTAATAAAGTATCCCAATGTGTTGTGCCTTCCCAAAGTATTTTCTTCATTTCTATCAAGGCTTCAGGGTTGTAACTTCCCAGTTTTTGACTCAATATGGCAACATATTCATCCATTTCTCTGGTAGTTTCAAAAACTCTAGAAAATAAACCATTTTCTTTTGCCCAGTATGCTGTATGCCAATCTGTAGCATCTAAAGTGAGTTTACTAAAAGCAGCAATACCTGTTTTACGAGTTATAGCAGGTTCAATGACAAAGGGACCAATACCTATGGTTAATTCAGAGAGTTTTATATCGGCTTTTTCAGTCGCAAAGCAATAATCACATGCAGCAACTATCCCTACGCCTCCGCCAACAACTTTACCTTGAATTCTACCTATAATCAGCTTCTGACATTTACGCATAGCATTGATTAGATTGGCAAAGCCCGAGAAAAATTGTTTGCCTTGTTCAAGACTAGAAATGGCAGTCAGTTCATCAAAAGAGGCACCAGCACAAAATGCTCCATTACCTTCACTTTGTATAATGATAAGGCTAATAGTTGAATCATTGCTTAAGCGGTTAATGTTTTCAATCAACCTATTTAATAATGTTGACGGGAAAGAGTTGCTAGCAGGATGGTGAAAAGTTAGTGTAGCAATATTTTCTTTAATACTTGTAATTACGGTTCCGTTATTCATTGTCTTTTTCTTCTAATAGTTTAGATACATCTGATTTTAATTTTGGAAGATGATTAATGATGATATTCCAAACTTGTGTGTTTTCAATTTCGTCATATCCATGAATGATTTTATTTCTGGCATCAACAATTCTTCTAGAATTTGTTATTTTTATATGAGCGTCTAGTTTTAATAAATTGCTAGTAGCTTCACCTATGATTTCAATATTTCTTTCAACTGCATCTTGAAGCATATTATCGGTATCATATTTTTCAAAAACCTTATCTTTTCCTATATATGTAAAGATATTTTCAATACTATTTAGTATGTCAAATAAATATTTTTTTAAGGCATTAGAATTATCCATAAATTAACTCTTTTGTATTGTTAATTTCTTTAATGAAATAAGGGTTTTTTAACGAACTTTCTGTTACTAAATCTATTTCTCGATTGAATAAATTTCTTAATTTATCATGTAAATTCCACCATAACTCTCCTTTCTCTAATGGTGGAATATTTTTTTTAAATAAGATTAAAAAATCAATATCACTTTTAGCGTGAAATTCTTTTGTGTTGATAGAACCAAAAAGAAAAGCCTTTTCAATTTTATGAGCTTTAAAAATTTTTGTTACTTCTTTTTTATGTTCTGTTATTATTTTATTCATAATATTTCATTTAAAGTTGCTCCATTTGCAGTTACAGATCTATCAATTTTTCGTAATAAACCTTGTAAAACTTTTCCTGGGCCTACTTCGGTAAATTCAGTAGTACCATCAGCTATCATTTGTTGCATGGTTTGTGTCCACCTTACAGGAGCTGTTAGTTGAGATATTAAATTCTTTTTAATGTCATTGGCATTATGTACAGCGTTTGCTGTTACATTTTGATAAATTGGACAGCTAGGTTCGTTAAATATGGTATCTTCAATAGCTGCGGCTAATTCTTCTCTTGCAGGCTCCATTAATGGAGAATGAAATGCTCCACCTACAGGAAGTACAATAGCTCTTCTTGCTCCAGCTTCAGTCAATGTTATACAGGCTTTATTTATGGCTTCAATCTCTCCTGAAATCACTAATTGTCCAGGGCAATTGTAATTGGCAGCAACTACAATTCCGCCAGTTTCTTTACAAATATTTTCTACAATAGCATCTTCTAATCCGAGTACAGCAGCCATAGCTGATGGTTGAATTTCACAGGCTTTTTGCATGGCTAATGCACGTTGAGATACTAATATTAGTCCGTCTTCAAAAGATAAAACACCATTGGCTACTAAAGCAGAAAACTCACCTAATGAATGCCCTGCAACCATTTCTGGTTTAAAATTTTCGCCTAAAGTTTTTGCTAATGCAACAGAGTGTATAAAGATTGCGGGTTGTGTTACTTTGGTTTCTTTCAATTGTACATCAGTACCTTCAAACATAATGTCAGTAATAGAAAAATCTAAAATAGTATTGGCTTGCTCAAAAATAGCTTGAGCGATAGGGTATTTTTCATAAATATCTAAACCCATTCCTGAAAATTGAGCTCCTTGACCAGGGAAAATATATGCGTGCATATGATATGTTTTAACTACAAAAGTAATATTATTTTTAAGATTTTATCGTAGTACGATAGCTAAAAAAGGTTTATTTTACTGATGCTAGAGTTTAAATGTGGTTGGCTTGGCATAGAAATTGTTGTTATTTATATAAGAAACTAAATATAAATGAAACATAAAGTAAGTTCATTGTAATCCTCTAAAAAGAAACATTTATCAATAGTTATATAAAAGTGGATTTGTACATTATTCAGTGCAAATTCACTTTTTTTGTTATATTTACAAAGGATGGAAAAATCGAATAAACTATTGGCTTATAAGATATATATGGTGTTAGCAGCACTATTTATTACTTCTTTAGTTGTTTCTAATTTAATTTTTCAAAAGTTTTTTTATTGGAATCCATTTGGAATATTTCGTTTTGAAATTTCTGTGGGAATTTTACCTTATCCAATGACTTTTTTGATTACTGATGTAATTTCTGAAATTTATGGTAAGAAGAAGGCAAATCAGGTTGTTGTTATTGGTATTTTCGCTTCTTTCTTTTCTATGGCAATCATTTATTTGGCAAATGTTGTGCCTGCAATAGACACATCTCCAGTTGACAATGAAATATTTACTAAAGTATTTGGCTTATCACCACTAGCCGTATTAGCATCAATGATGGCATATTTATTTGCTCAGTTTGTTGATATTAAAATTTTCCATTTTTGGAAAGCATATACAAAGGGTAAACATCTTTGGTTGCGTAATAATTTTTCTACTTTTTCTTCTCAGTTTGTAGACACATTAACCGTTTTAGTATTACTCTGTTCTTTTGAGGTATTGCCTTGGAGCATGTTCTATAGCCTGTTGTTAAGCGGTTTTTTATTTAAGATAGTTATTGCTATACTAGACACACCGTTATTGTATTTATGTGTTGGGCTTTTTAGAAAACGCTTTAAGTTAAAAGTAGGAGAAGAAATTGATTTAGATGCCTAGTTTTATCAAGCCAGCTTATTTTTAATCGCATAGAGTACTAAACCAATTCTATTTTTCACTTTTAGTTTTTTAAAGAGTTGTTCGCGATAACCATCAATGGTTTTTGGACTTAAATGCATTACATCAGCAACTTCTTTATAGGTCATTTCAGTACTTGCTAATTTTAAAAATTCTAATTCTCTATCCGTAAGTTTTATTGTAGGAGTTTTTAAGTCAGCATCAGGGTGTAAGGAATGTACCAAAGAATCTGACACTCTTTTAGAATGGTAATACCCTTCTTTTAATAAGCTTTGCAAAGCCTCTAATAAAATATCAGGATGAATGTCTTTTAATAAATATCCTTTTGCCCCATTTCGTATCATTTTTAATATTGAATTTTCATCATCATCCATAGATAAGGCTAAAATTTTAATTGTTGGGTAATTTTTATTGAGCCACTCAGTAGTTTCAAAACCATCCATAATAGGCATGTTTAAATCCATTAATGCTATTTCAGGCAATTGAGAAGTATTTTTTAAATCATCAATAAAAAATTTTCCATTAAGAGCATGGTGTGTCACTTCAAAATCATCAAAAGTATTGATTAGACTTTTTAATGATTGAGCAAAAAGTAAATGGTCATCAATTATAGCGATAGTATGTTTAGGTTTAGACATGGTTTTTAGTTAATGGATAGGTTAAAGTTAAGCAAACTCCTTTATCTTTTTCAGATTTAAGTTTGATAGTAGTATTAATGAGTTTTGCTCTACTTTTCATATTTATAATACCAGAACCTTTTCGGATGGTTTTTATATCGAAGCCAACGCCAAAATCTTGTATTTTAATAATTAGATGTTTGGTTTTGTATATAGCATTAACTTCCAATTTGATAGTTTTAGAATGTTTTACAGAATTTGATAAAAACTCTTGTATAATTCGAAACAAAATAATTTCATCTTTTTGATCTATAACAACTGTTTTTCCTTTAATAATAAATGAAGCTTTGATGAAATTCAATCTATTAAATCTATCAATTTCTAATTGTATTGCTTCATCTAATCCAATATTTTTTACAACTTCAGGGTTTAGTAATTTTGATAATGATCGTATTTCTTGTAAACTTTTTGAAATAATTTCACCTGTTTCATTAATTAATTTTTTTTGATCTTCTTTTAATTTTGGTTGTAGAATATTCAATTGCATTTTAGCTACCGACAGTAATTGTCCGACATTATCGTGTAACTCCCAGCTAATATTTTGTAAAGTTTGTTCTTGAGTTTCTAATTTTGATTTTATAATTTCATCTTTAAAACGTTGTTTAGCTTCTTTTTGTTCATTTAAAAATTTAATCTTTTTATTTTGAAAGGTGCTAAAGATGATAATTATTACAACAACTAATAATACAACAATCAATGTTGTTATTAAAATAAGTGTTGTTGTGTTTTCTTGTTCCATGAAATATAATTAGTCAGTTGTATTTGCTGAATTATTTTTGCTGATAGTATGCAAAGATTTGTTATCGGCTAATAAGTTGTTCTTTTTATGTATAAATATAGTAAATAGTACTATTATGGCTATAGCGAATACTAATACCAAAATGGTGGTTGTAATTATGATTAATATTACTCTTTCTTGCTCCATATAAAACCAAATGTAAAAATAGAGTACATAATAATTGCTAAAATATAGACTATAGAAAATAGTTTATGAATTCCTGTAATCAGCATATATCCATTTAATTTTAATGAAAAAGGGATGGTGCCTGTATAAAATAATAAAAGCCCTATACTTATCCAAAAAAGTAATAATTTATGAAAGACTACAATTTTATCTGATTTTAACAATTCAATAAAATAAAATAGAATAGTAATTGTAAGAAAGATAGAGCTTATAATATTTGGTATTTCAGAGTTTTCTAGTATAAAATCTTGAATGAATAACCAATTTAAAATATACATACCAATGTATACCAATGCAAAAATTTTAATCCATTTTTTAAATTTAATTGTTTTTAATGACTTAAAATAGATATAATATAATGTATTGAATGTAATAAAATTCAATACATTGTAAAACCAAACCGTATAATGATTTCCATTGTTATCCGTATAAAAAATTAAGACTCCAGTTTCACTTGCATATCCAGCAAAAAACTCCGTAAATGTTATATACCAAAGTAAATACAAAAAACATTTTAAAGGTGTGTTTTTGTATTTGTAGAAATAAACTACACCCATAACTGAAGCTAATAGTTCAGCATAAGGGACAAAATATCTTAAAGTGTCTAACGAAACGGTCATAAATTATTCATTGCTAAATGGAGGCTTATTGTTTCCTTTGTTGAATAATAAGCCTTCATTTTCTACTATAGATGTTGAAAAAAAGCTCGCTTTATCAACTTTAAGGTTTTGTTGTGCTTGATACTCATCATTGGTGAATATGTCTTTTAGTAATAATATACGTTCATTGTCTCCGTGTTTTTCTAGTGTATATCCATAATGTATTTTGCCTTTTTTAATTGTTGGAGCAATAAAAAAGGTCTGTTGGTTACTTTGCTTTTTCATATCATCAGAATATACGCTGAAATAAAATTGTAAGCCTTCAGGTTCTATTTTATTGTCAGCTGATTTTTGCTCAACATAAGCAATGTAATTTTTAATAGTTTTTAAATCAAACCAAATGGTTCTGGTGTCTTCAAAATCATTTCCGTATATTTTTTTTAAGGTGTCTTTAAAAATATCTATTCGTTGTTTTTTATAGTTATTATACAAGTCTTTAGCTTTGTTAGCTTTGATGATATGAGATAACATTTCTTTGGTTGGTTTTATATTCTCTTGCTGAGGTTTTTGTGGTTCATCACAAGAAATAATTAAGAATGTGAGAATGGAAAGTTGTAAAATAATGTTACTCAGTTTATAAGTTTTAAAATTTATAAACGATTGAAATGTACTGATGTTTCTCTTTGTAAAGTTCATAATTAATAGTTTAAGATTATGTATTTGCAAAGTACAAATAAATACGAGGAAGTAAAAAAGGGGTTTTTACCCTTTTTTTGCTAGGTAAAAATCCCCTTAAGATTTAGGATTTCTCCTCTTGGCTACTATTAAATTATACTACAAATTTGTACCAGAGAAATAGTTGAAAGAAAAATTCTTAGAATTGTAAATTACCCTATTGCTATGAAGATAGCTGCTATGAAAATTTTAGAATGGGAAAATTGCTATTGATTTACAGTCTAAGAATTTTTCTATTTCTTAACTTCTAAACTACAATATAATTTAAAAAAACAAAACTATGATAGAAGTAACAAATTTGCAAGCATTAAGAAGTTTATCAATAACAACTCAAACCGTTTATGTTAAAGGGCATTCAAATGCTGGAGATGGTGGAGGAGGCATGTTTCTTTGGAGGACAGGTACTGCTTTTAAGACAGGAAATTATAGTACAGAAAATAACGGGACCATTGTTAAATCTAGTACAGTTCCAAACAACAGTGGTAGTTGGGTAAGGCAGTATGAAGGTCATATTAATGTGCTATTTTTTGGAGCTTTTGGTGTTGGGAATAATTATACAGCTAATTTACAAGATGCCATTACTTTTGCAAGTTTAAATACTGAAATCAACCCAACACTCAAAGGATCGGTAATTTATATACCAAATGGGAGTTATGTAATTTCAAATATTATCTTAAAAAGTGGGGTTACAATTCTTGGTGAATCAATAGATAAAACTATTATTTATTCACCAGGAGGTACGAGTGC
Organism: Flavobacteriaceae bacterium; assembly: GCA_027066745.1. Lineage (GTDB taxonomy): Bacteria > Bacteroidota > Bacteroidia > Flavobacteriales > Flavobacteriaceae > Aureibaculum. The sequence goes on along the minus strand of JAMONB010000369.1, from coordinate 19,051 downwards.
TGATTATTTATTTAAAATTGAGAGTGGCCCCGTTTTTTTAAACATGTCAAATTTGAATTTAGTGGGTAATAATACAGAAAAGGGTTGTTTCTTATTTGAGTCAAAGAAGCCAACTACAGCACCTTTTCACGGCGGTCTATGGAATTCAAAGATTAGCGATATAAAAATATCTGCATTTAGAGGGCATGGCATTTATTTAAGAGGTGGAAAAGTCTTGTCTGATTATTTACTCCCAAATCAATTTAATATTTTTGAAAATATAAGAGTATCGAAAGGAGCTGATTTCACAAATGCATTAAAAATGACAGGGCAGAACGGACAATTGTCTTTTGTCAATTGTACTTTTGATGGGTTCTATAAAAATTCAACTTATTCTAAAGGGCATAATATTAATATAAAAAATGTAGTAGAATATACTTCTGCTGTAATTTCATTTATTAATTGTACTTGCCAAGAAGCAGATTATGGGTTTTATATAGAGTGGGCAGAAAATATAACAATTGACAACTGTTGGTTTGAAAACCTTGGTGTAGCAATTACTGTTAAAAGTGATGTAGTTGATCAAAACGATGTGTCAAGTAAGAGTATAAATATTTTAAATAATAGATTTGCAAATGCCGCTGGTTTCGGGTCATTAAATGCTCCAAATAATATTAAAAGTGGTCAATGTATTTCAGTAAATAAATCATTTGTCAATGTATTTAACAACCATGTTACGGTTACAGAGCTAGATGGTGCTTATTTAAATAATAATTCTTCATTTTTGGTAGCAGCTAATAATGTTACTGGCGGTGTAAATATTTCAAACAATACTTTTAGGGCCAACAAACTCGGTAAAACTTTTGGTATAATGCAAGTTATTGCTGTAGTAAGTAATATTATAGATTGTTTTGGGAATAAATTGCTTTTTGTAAATGGTACAACATCAAAAATAAAAACGATTAAATCATTTATTAATGCAGGTGAATATTTAACAATTAGAGCAAATGGGAGTGCTATTACTTTTGACAATACCAATAATATTTTTTTAACGCATAAAGCAACCTTAACCATTAATAATGGTGAAATTGTAACCTTTGTTAAAATTGACAATGCAATGGGTTCTAGTTATGAAACCTATCAGTTAGTTTCTATAATGAGGGCAACAACATAATAACTAATTACTTATTTTTTAGTAAATTGCAAAAAAATGATTTTGAAAATTAAAGTTTTATTAATAGTTTCATTTTTATCTTTTACAATAGGACATAGTCAATGTTTTAAAGAGATTTCTGCGGGCTATGAACATACATTAGCAATAAAAGAGGATGGTTCTTTATGGGCTTGGGGTTCTAATGATAGTGGAGAATTAGGCTTGGGTCACAGTTTTGTTCAGTTTATACCTCAAAAAGTAGGTAATGATACTGATTGGTCTAAGGTGTTCACTAAGTTCAGTAGTTCATTTGCAATAAAAAGTGATGGTACGTTGTGGGCTTGGGGAAATAATCAAGGTGGACAAATTGGTAATGGCTTGCAAGAGTCGGTTTATTCACCTATACAAATAGGTATAGATACAGATTGGGTGTCAGTTGCCCCTGGTGCTGGTATCATTGCAAAAAAAAATGATGGTACACTCTGGGGTTGGGGTTCAAATGTTTATGGAAATTTAAATCTAGGAGTGGCAAGTGTTGAATTATTACCCGTTCAAATTAGTAATAAAACGAATTGGTTTAAAGTTGTTGCGGGTGACAATCATACACTTGCAATTAAAAATGACGGTACACTTTGGGCGTGTGGTTTAAATGACTATGGTCAGTTAGGGGATGGAAGTAATATCAATAGATTAGTTTTTACTCAAATTGGTATTGACAAAAATTGGGCTGATATTTCTACAGAAATTAAACATTCAGTTGCCATTAAAACCAATGGTACACTTTGGGGCTGGGGTAGAAATAAGTCTAATGTACTAAATTTTGAGCTTTCATCAGAGGTTAATATACCTACTCAGTTAGGTACAGATACTGATTGGATGAAAGTTTCAACAGGTTCTTCAACCAAGCTTATTAAAAATAATAAAACATTGTGGGTCAGTTCGCAAACAGGATATCAACAAATTGGTACTGAGGCTGATTGGAATTTTATTGAGTCTGGTCATGGATTTTTCTTTGCTATGAAAACAGATGGTATATTGTGGGGTAGGGGTTCAAATAGGTTTGGGCAATTAGGCTTGGGGCAACAAATCGAGCTTGCGGCTGTACTTACACAATTACATTGTACAGCTTTAAGTGTTGAAGATGTAGGTGTTAATTCTTTAAAAATCAATATTTATCCTATACCAACTAAAAATTTATTATTTATTGAAAATAAATTAAATATTTTAATTAAAAAAATTACCTTTTTTGATGTTTCAGGAAAAATAGTATTAAAAAAGACAACTAATTTTTCTGAAATAAATGTTGAGTCGTTAGAAAAAGGAATTTATTTTTTAAAGATTAGCTCTGAAAATAAAGATTACAATTATAAGATTGTAAAAGAGTGAATTATTTAATTTCCAAACTCACATAATAGCCTTCATTACTCCTTACATTAAAAACAGTACTGTCTTCAAAAATAAGGTACTGACCTTTGATGCCTTTTAGCACACCAGTATAGTTCGGAATTTTACTGAGGTTTAGACTCTTTACTTTTTTAGGGTATTGTAATACAGGAAATTCAATAGCTGTTTCTTTGGTGTTCTCTAAATAATAAGGTTTTGCCTCTTCGGGAATAAATGCAGCTAGCTTCTCTTTTTCAGCAAGCAAATCAGCATCTTGTATTTCATTCTTTAGCATTTTACGCCAATTGGTTTTATCAGACACATATGCTTTTAAAGCGACTTCTGTAATGCCAGCCAAATATCTATTTGGCACTTCCACAATTTCAATAGCTTCATGAGCACCTTGGTCTATCCATCGTGTAGGAACTTGTGCTTTTCGTGTCACACCAACTTTTACCGAGCTTGAATTTGCTAAATAGACAATGTGAGGTTGTAATTGCACTTTTTTTTCATAAGCCAAATCACGATCTTCTTTGTCGAGATGTGCGGTGCTTAATTCAGGGCGGATAATCCAATCGGCAGCTTGAGGAATGTCAAAAAAACAGCTTTTACAATAGCCCTGTCTATAAATAGGTTTGTCTAAATGACAATGCAGGCATTCGTGTTTTATAAATGTAATTTCTAATGTTTTATTGAGAGCCTGATTGATATTTACAAAGTCATTTTCTAGCTGTAAATAATATTGAACCGGAGAACCGATTTCTGTCATCATTTTTTTTAAAACACCCGTATAAACCATAAATTCCAACAATTATTTTTTTGCTATTTCGCAATAACTCTTATTGTATTCTTTACCTCTTCAGCAATTTTCCTTGCTGTATTTAGATCTTTATGCACAATAGTTACATGGCCCATTTTTCGGAAAGGCCTCGTTGTTTTTTTACCATAAATATGAGGCGTGACACCATCCATTTTTAGGATCGTATCCATGTTTTTATAAATAACATTACCTGAATAACCTTCCTCGCCAACTAAATTGACCATCACACCACCAACTTTACTTGAAGTATCGCCTAAAGGTAGGTTTAAAATGGCTCTGATGTGTTGTTCAAATTGATTTACATAAGACGCTTCTATACTGTAATGACCGCTATTGTGAGGTCTTGGAGCAACTTCATTGACCAATATTTCATCATTTTCTGTTAAAAATAATTCTACTGCTAATAGACCAACATGCTGAATGGCTTCAGATACCTTTAAAGCAACTTCAGTAGCTTTTTTAGCAATTTTATTAGAGACTCTTGCTGGGCAAATCACATATTCTACCTGATTGGCTTCTGGGTGAAATTCCATTTCAACTACAGGGTATGTTTTTATGTCACCATCACTATTTCTAGCAACAATCACCGCCAATTCATTTTTAAACGGAATTAATTTTTCGACAATGCATTCAACATTGGGTAGATTTTCTAAATCAGTTTTAGATTTTACAATTTTAACACCAGTACCATCATAGCCAAATTGTGCACTTTTCCATACAAAAGGGTAGCTTAAATTTGCATTGATAATCTTATCCGAAGAAGTGAAATGTAAAAACTTAGCAGTCGGAATATTATGTTGTATATAAAAGGCTTTTTGTGTTGCTTTATTTTGAATAATTCGCAATGTTTTTGAAGATGGATATACATGTACACCTTCCTTTTCTAATTGCTCTAAAGCATCAATATTTACATTTTCAATTTCAAAGGTTAAGGTGTTAACTTGCTTTCCAAATTGATAAACAGTATCATAATCTAATAAACTACCTAAATGAAATTCATCACAAATATTTGCACAAGGAGCATCTTTTGAAGTTTCTAAGACACACGTGTAAATATCAAATTTTTGTGTTTCAGTCAATAACATTTTACCGAGTTGACCTCCGCCAAGGATACCTAATTTAAAATCAGAAGAAAAATAAGTCTTCATTAAACGTTTGTAATTATTAATGTGTTACCGTTTTTAATTACTTTGTATTGTTTTGCAGGATAAGGTGTGTCGCTTTGTGGAGCACCACCAAGAGCTAATGCAAATTTAGAATTGTCACACGTACATTTCATAAACAAACCATCAACCGTCATTTTCGTGCATTCATTTACTGCCAAATGCGGACAAGCTAGGTCATATGCAAAAAAAGTGTCGTTAATACTGCGGTAAACGACAATGCCTTTTATGCCGCCATTAATTTCAACAGTTCCACCAACAAACAAAAGGTTGTTGTTTGTTGGGTTGTTCAAAAAAACCGTAGTGTTTACAGCAACATTTGGTAAAACAGGGTTGTTGTCATCTGTTGTGTTGCAGGCAAATAATCCTATAAAAAGGAAGAATAAAACTATTTTTTTCATGTATCTTTCTTTATTGTTTTTTTATGGTCATCCTGACTCCCGAAGCCTCGGGACAGGACTGTTGGCTGTTATCATTTTCCTAAATATCAAATGTCTAACATGCTCGTTTCATTAAAAGTAATTTTTTGGCAAGTTACAAATAAATGCAAATATTTTGTATATTTGTAGTCTAATCTCATCTCAAACAATAGAGCTGAGATTTTTTTATTCCCATCCCGAAGTTTTGGGAGGTTTTATGGTTGAGCTTAATATCAATTGTAAATTTATTGCCTTTGAGTTTTCTTGAAGACGTAAATCAAAAAAAAAATTATCGTTATGAGTAAAGTTTCTTATTATACAGCAGAAGGGTTAAAAAAATTAAGAGAAGAATTAGAGCAGCTAGAGCATGTTGAAAGACCAAGAGTTACTAATGATATTGCTGAAGCTAGAGATAAAGGAGATTTAAGTGAAAATGCAGAATACCATGCAGCAAAAGAAGAGCAGTCTTTGCTAGAATTTAAAATTGCACAATTGAAAAATGTTGTAGCCTCTGCAAGGTTGATTGACGAATCTCAACTAGATACTTCTAAAGTATTGGCATTGTCAAATGTGAAAATAAAAAACACGGCCAATAATATGGAATTTAATTATACTTTGGTAGCTAACTCTGAAGCAGATTTTAAGACGGGAAAAATATCAGTTGATTCTCCTATTGGTAAAGGTTTACTTGGTAAAAAAGTTGGTGAAGTGGCTGAGGTAATTGTACCTAATGGTATTGTAAAATTTGAAATTTTAGAAATAACGAGATAGGTTAGGAGACAGGAGACAGCGATTTTTATTTCTTACTTCTATAGTGAATGCAGGTGATTAATCTAAAAAAAAATTGTCACGCTTTTGTGATAACCCTTTCGGCTACGGAGGTCTAGAAGGTGTTCAGTTTTAATAAATTTGTATTTAATTTTAAAGTTAAAAACGTATGAGTTCAATATTCACTAAAATAATTAGCGGAGAAATACCAAGTTATAAGGTGGCTGAAAATGATGATTTTTTTGCTTTTTTAGATATTAATCCGAATGCTAAAGGGCATACTTTAGTTGTGCCAAAAAAAGAAGTAAATAAAGTATTTGATTTAGATAAAGATACTTACCAAGGGTTGATGGAGTTTTCAAGAAAAATTGCTTTAGCAATAGAGAAATCTGTGCCTTGTAAACGAGTAGGTTTAACCGTAATTGGGCTAGAAGTACCTCACGTACATGTGCATTTAATTCCTTTAAATACAATGAAAGACGCTACTTTTCAACAAAAAGTTAATTTAAGTAAAGAAGAATTTAAAGAAATAGCAGGAGAAATTTCTAGGAATTATAAGTAATACTTTTTATTAGGTTTTGATTTTAGGGAAGTTACAACCAGCTTAGTCTTATGTTTTCCTTTTCTATAACTCTTTAAGTAAAACACTCATTGAAGTACCTATACCTAATTCAGATTTTTCTACATGAATTTTACCATTGTGATAATCTTCAATAATTCTTTTAGTTAGTGATAGACCAAGCCCCCATCCTCGTCTTTTTGTGGTATAACCAGGTTCAAATATTTTTTTGTAACTACTTTTAGGGATACCTTTACCCGTATCAGTAACTAATATTTGTACATGTTTACCACTTTTAGATTGTACTTTTATTCGTAGAGTACCTTTACCCTCCATGGCATCTATTGCATTTTTCACTAAATTTTCAATCACCCAAGTAAATAATTGTTGATTAATCATAGCGTAGATTTTTTCATTTTCATCGGTATCAAAATGATAATCAATCAATTTTGAACTTCTTGAAGCGTAATAGTCAAAAGATTTTTTTGTTTCAAGTACAATATTATGTCTTGTAAGTTTAGGTATAGAACCTATTTTAGAGAATCTATTAGCAATGGTATTTAAACGTTCAATATCTTTTTCAATTTCTAGTACTGTAGTCTCATCAGTATTGTCCATTCTCAAAATTTCAACCCACCCTAGTAAAGAAGAGAGTGGTGTGCCAATTTGATGGGCTGTTTCTTTTGCCATACCTGCCCAAAGCTTATTTTGCTCGGCAACTTTATTAGATTTAAAGACTAAATAAATAACTATTCCGAAAAGACATAAAATCAATAGTAAAGCTAAAGGGTAATATTTTAATTTGTTTAAAAGGTTAGAATTAGTATAGTAAATATAGTCAGTAGTCGGTCCTTTTTTGGCTTCGCGAGTTATTGCTAAAGGCTCATTGTCTTGTTTCATCTCTGCCAACTGCCTGCTGAGATACATTCTGTCTTTTGCAGACAAATCATTATAAGAAAGTATTCCTTCTTCAACATCTAAATTGAACCAAGCTTTAATAAGACCATCCTCAAGTGTAATAATCATAGGGATGTTATTATTACTACTAATAATTTTAGTTTCAAGATTGATGTCAGCATCTAAATCAGGAGAATTCATATTCTTTAAGGCTTCGGCCAGAACTTCCATTTTGATTCGTTCTTCTTGCTTAAAACTTTTAAAGAAAGTATTGGTGTTCCATAAAATAAGAGCAACTAGCAAAAAAGCTGCTATCACTATTATCCACCGAAGGGCATTCTTATTTAGGGGGAGAATCATTAAGGACAAATATAAAATTATCTCTTGATATAACTAAAAAAAAAGGCTGTTATTATGTTTTAATATTTAGTATTATTGTATCTTATTAACAATTTGTAAAAATAGCCTACTGAATTTAATACAAAAAACTAAGAAATGAGTAATTTGCCTGTCTGTGAGGGTAAGGTATGAACAATCTAAATACCAGAAGGTTGCTTAAAAAAAGAAAAGCTTAATATATGATAACAATAGACATAAAACAGATTACAACAGCAAAGTTACATGCCTATTTATTAAGTGCAATTTCACCACGACCTATTGCATTTGCGAGTACTGTAGATGTTAACGGATGTCCTAATTTATCACCATTTAGTTTTTTTAATGTCTTTAGTGCCAATCCGCCAATATTGATATTTTCACCAGCAAGACGCGTTAGAGACAATACAACAAAGCATACATTAGAAAATGTACTTGAAATTAAAGAAGTGGTTATTAATGTTGTCAATTATAATATTGTACAACAAATGTCTTTGTCAAGTACAGAGTATGCTAAAGATATTAATGAATTTGAAAAAGCAGGTTTTACCATGTTGCCATCAGAACTTGTAAAACCATTTAGAGTGGCAGAATCGCCTATACAATTTGAATGTAAAGTGAATGAAGTTATTTCTTTAGGTAAAGAAGGCGGTGCAGGAAATTTGATTATTTGTGAAATTTTAAAAATTCATATTAGTAAAAAAGTATTGGATGAAAATGAAATGATAGATCAAGAAAAATTAGATTTGGTGGCTAGAGCAGGAGGATCTTATTACTCTAGAGTTAAAAACGGATTTTTCGAAATCCCTAAACCTTTGACTAGTTTAGGGATTGGTATAGACCAGATTCCAATTAAAATTAAAAACAGTACTGTGCTAACAGGAAACAATTTAGGGATGTTGGCAAATGTTGAAAAACTACCTAATCAACAAGATGTTGATAACTTTGCCAAGGATAATCAGCAATATATAGGCTTAAAAATGCAAGAAAAACATAAATTTGCACAAGAATTTTTAGAAAATAATGATGTGAATAGTGCTTGGAAAGTGCTTTTAATAAAATAACATAATGGAAATTACAGGAAAAATTAAAAAAATTGATGAAACTAAAACTTACGGAGCAAGTGGTTTTAGAAAACGTGAAATGGTGGTAACTACAGATGAGCAATACCCTCAAATGTTACAAGTTGAATTTGTTCAAGATAAATGTGATTTGTTGAATACCTATCAAGTTGGTGAAGATGTTAAGGTAAGTATTAATTTACGTGGTAGAGAGTGGATCAACCCTGAAGGAGAAGCAAAATATTTCAATGCTATCCAAGGGTGGAGAATCGAAAAGTTACAAGCGGGCACAAGTGAGGTTCCGCCAGTAGCAGCTGCAGATGCTTTTGAACCTGCAACTACTGTTTCTGATGCTGAACCAGACGATTTACCTTTTTAATAAAATTCTTCTGAGAGTAAAAAAATAAAAGCCTTTTAGTATCTTGCTAAAAGGTTTTTTTTAGTATATGATATTTCTATCTGATAAATTATGGTTTCCACCAGTTGAAACAGCCTCGCCAGAAGGGATTGTTGCTTTTGGAGGTGATTTATCTATTGAAAGATTATTACTGGCCTACAATAGCGGTATATTTCCTTGGTACAATCAAGGTGAACCTATTATTTGGTACTGTCCAAAGCAAAGAATGGTACTATTTCCTGAAGAGTTAAAAGTCTCAAAAAGCACAAAACAATTATTGCGAAAGGCCATTTTTAAAGTGACTTACAATCAGGATTTTGAAGCTGTAATTAGGCAATGTAAAAGTATTTCTAGAAAAGGACAATCAGGCACTTGGATAACCGATGAAATGGAACAAGCGTACATACATTTGCATAAATTAGGACATGCAGAATCGGTTGAAGTTTGGTTGAATGATGAATTGGTGGGTGGTTTGTATGGGGTAGATTTAGGGTCAGTTTTTTGTGGAGAAAGTATGTTTAGTAAGGTGTCAAATGCGTCTAAAATAGCCTTTACTTATTTGGTAAAAAAGAAGAAAGAAGAAAATTGTAGAATTATTGATTGTCAGGTATATAACGACCATTTATCAAGCTTAGGAGCAAAAGAAATACCAAGAACTGAATTTTTAAAGTATCTTTGATTAAGAAAGTAAATGTATGAAATTAAAATCCATACTTAAAATTGTAGCTATTTTAACTTTGGTGTTTCTAAATGTAGGATGCGATCAATTATCAAAAAAAATAGCTAGAGAACATATCGTTCCTCATGAAAGAATAGCGGTTATAAAAAATAATTTTATACTGATGAACGTTGAAAATACAGGAGCAGCATACAGTATAGGTTCTAACCTGCACCCTGTGGTAAAAAGGATACTTCTGCAAGCAATACCCTCGACAGTATTACTGGTTTTATTGTGGTTGTCCTTAGTAAAATCAAAATACTCTAAAGAAATTATTTTTGGTTTTTGTTTTATTATAGGTGGAGGTATAGGTAATATCTTTGATAGGATAGTTTACGGTTCAGTAACTGATTTTATGTATATAGACTTAGGCTTTTTTAACACTCAAATATTTAACATGGCAGATGTTTCAATAGTTGTGGGTTCATTGATTATAATTACACATACTTTTTTAGATCAAAAAAGTACATTATTAGAACAAACTTAGAGTTATGAGCATAAAAAACGCACAATTACAAGTCGATCATTGGATTAAAGAACATGGAGTTCGTTATTTTAACGAATTGACAAATATGGCTCAATTGACTGAAGAGGTTGGTGAAGTTGCTAGAATTATTGCAAGACGCTATGGTGAACAAAGCGAAAAAGAAAGCGACAAAAATAAAGATTTAGGAGAGGAGTTAGCTGATGTGTTATTTGTAGTATTGTGTTTGGCAAATCAGACAGGTATCGATTTACAAGATTCTTTTGATAAGAAATTGGATGTTAAAACAAAACGAGATCACGATCGTCATCACAATAACGAAAAATTAAAATGACATTTACTGAAAAAATAAAAACAGCAATTTTCTGGAAAAAAGCATTGCAAATTATAATACCATTTTTTATAATATTGGTAATTATCTCTCTATTATTTAATAGCTTTTCTTCAGTTGTAAGCTTTAATTTGCCCGAAATAAAAGCTCAAAATTTCAACCAAGGGAAATGGAAAATTTTCTTTTCAACTAAAATTATTACAAGTGTTTTATATGGTCTTTGGGTGGCTCATAAAAATATAAATTAACAATAGTTTGTATATTTTCTAATCCATAACTCGAATTAAACAGTGTCATCAAGTCCCGATGCTTCGGGGGAAATGTAGTGAAGAATCTTTAGAATGCACTTTGTGTACTTTAGATTCTTGAGCTGTTCCTTCCTCTAAAAGATATGGTGATTCGGGTGTTTAATCAACTCTTCTTGTCCTTTAAGAAGGAATACAGCACTGATTGAAAAAAGGATAATAATAAGCTAAAAAGGAGTGCGTATAATAGTCCTGACACTACAAATCCAGTAATTAATTTACTTGCCAATAAAATAATGATGGCGTTAATTACAAAAAGAAATAAACCCAATGTAATAATGGTAATGGGTAAAGTTAAGATGATAAGTATTGGTTTTACAAAAATTCGTAGTAGACCTAATACTATAGCTACAATAATTGCAGTAGAATAAGATGCTACATAAATTCCTGGTAAAATATTTGCTAAAACAACAACAGCAATTGCTGTAAGTAGCATTTTTAATATGATTTTCATGTGTTTTATTTATTGGTTTTAATTGATAGTTTAAGACCGTTGTAAAGGCTCTTTTGACAAAGAAGAACGACGTTCGATAAAAATTCAACCCGAAGTAAACTGTCGTTTATAAGGGTTGAATTTTTTTAAGAAGGAAGTAATTCAAAGCCAAAAAACTTTATTTGTTAATTAGTGCAACAGTCATAGAATATAAATGTCAATATACATGCCAAACTTAATTTCATATAAATTCAATGACAAAATTGTAAAAATCTGTAGGATTTTCGGCATGTAGCCAGTGACCTGCGTTTTTGACAGTTTTAATTTCTGCTTTAGGAAAGTGAGCCATAATTAGAGTCGTATCTTCATCAGTTATATAACCAGAATTTTCTCCTTTTAGAAAGAGTGCTTTTCCGTCAAATACAGATAATGAAGGTAGGGCGGTTCCTATTTCGTCAATATTTTCAATTAATACATCAAGGTTAAAACGGAAAGCTAATTGTTCTTTAGTTTTCCAATACACATTTTTTAATAAGAATTGTCTGATTCCCCATTCAGAGATATAGTTTTTTAAGACTTCTTCAACTTCTTTTCTTGATTTTTGTATTGAAAAATCAATAGCATTTAATCCTTCTAAAATAAAATCATGATGTCTTGGGTAAAATTTAGGACCAATATCAGCGATGATAATTTTATCAGTTTTTTCAGGGTGTGTCACAGCAAATAGCATAGCCGTTTTCCCTCCCATAGAATGACCTAAAATAGTTGCTTTTTTTAGTTGATGATAATCTATATACCGCAAAAGGTCATCAACAAGAACCTCGTAATTAAATTCATCGTCAAAAAAACTTCTACCATGATTACGTTGATCGATTAAGTGGACTTCATAATTCTCAGCAAATTTATTTCCGAGTGTTTTCCAATTGTCACCCATGCCTAAAAAACCATGAATAATCAACAAGGGTTCGCCTTTGCCTATTATTTTTGAATGAAGTACATCCATTTATTGTAATTTATATAAATACATGTTAATTACATTTTCTAGTCCTAAATACAATGATTCGGCGATTAAGGCATGCCCTATAGAAACTTCTAATAAATGAGGTATGTTCTCTGAGAAAAACTTGATATTATCTAAACTTAAATCATGTCCTGCATTGATGCCTAAATTTAATTGATTTGCTAATTTAGCACTTGCTACATATGGTTCTATAGCTTTTGTGTTTCCTAAAGCATATTGTGTAGCGAAATGTTCAGTATAGAGTTCAATTCTGTCACTTCCTGTTTTTGCTGCAGCTTCAATTAATGAAGAGTCTGTGTCAATAAAAATTGAAGTTCTGATATTATTTCTTTTAAATTCAGATATAATGTCGGTTAAAAAATCTTGGTGTTTGATGGTGTCCCAACCTGCATTAGAAGTGATTGCGTCAACAGCATCTGGAACTAAAGTTACCTGGGTAGGTTTTATAGCGATGACTAAATCAATAAATTTTTTAATAGGGTTTCCTTCAATATTATATTCAGTAGTTACAATTGGTTTTAAATCATATGCATCTTGATATTTAATATGCCTTTCATCTGGTCTAGGATGTATAGTAATTCCTTGTGTTCCAAACATTTGTATGTCAGTAGTAACTTGAATTAGATTTGGAGTATCTCCGCCTCTAGAATTTCTTAAAGTGGCTATTTTATTAATATTAACACTTAATTTAGTCATTCTTTATTCTGTTTTAAGAATCAAAAAACAAAATTAGTGTATTGTAGTTTAAATTTAGTTATTTTGCAAGATATTATGCAAACATCAGATTATATAACTAAAGATATAAAACCTCTAAAGCCTACAGATGAGATTAGTAAAGCTAAAGATGTATTTAAGCAGCTTACTCTTTCACATCTACCTGTAGTTGAAAAAGGATTATTTTTAGGTTTTATTGCTGAAAATGATATTCAAGCTATTGTTGATGATAAAGATCTGATTTCTGAGTATAATTATTTATTGCAATCTTTTTCTGCCACAGAAAAAACAAATTGGTTTGAATTGTTAAAAATATTTGCTTTAAACGATGCTAATATTATTCCTGTACTTACAGAAAAACAAGAGTATCTTGGCTATTATGAACTGACTGATATCTTGCATATCTTTAATAATACACCCTTTTTGAATGAAAGTGGAGCAATTTTAGTGATTTCTAAAGAGATTTCTGATTATTCTTTTAGTGAGGTTTCGCAAATTGTTGAATCTAATAACGCAAAGTTATTAGGAGCTTTTATTTCTAATATTAATAAAGAAAGAGTAGAAATTACAGTAAAAATAAGTGATCATGATTTAAATAATACCATGCAGACTTTTAGAAGATATAACTATACTATATTGACAGGTTTTCAGGTAGATGAATATTTGAATACGCTAAAAGAAAGGTCAGATTACCTTCAACGGTATTTAGACATATAGCAATTAAAAATGAAGTAATGAAAGTAGGTGTTTACGGGCAATATTATACAGATGAAGCTATAAGTTATATAGAAATATTATTGAATACACTTGCTGAAAAAAATAGTGAAGTTTTTATTGAAGAAAATTTCTATAATTTAATTAAGGTTAATAATTTTCCTGAAAAAGAATACCAGACCTTTAAAAGCTATAAAGATTTAGATAGCTCATTTGAAGTAATGCTTACTGTTGGAGGTGATGGTACTTTTTTAAGAGCTGTTACTTATGTGAGAGATTTAGAGATTCCAGTTCTAGGAATTAATATTGGTCGCTTAGGGTTTTTAGCTACAGTACGAAAAGAAAATATCTCAGAAGCTATTGATTTGTTAATCGCTAAGCAGTATAAAATTGATGAAAGAACACTGTTGACAGTAACTACAAATCAGCAAAACAAAGATTTGTCAGAACTAAATTTCGCATTAAATGAAATTTCTGTTAGTAGAAGAAATACAACTTCAATGGTTACTGTAGAAACGTATTTAAACGATGAACATTTAACGTCTTATTGGGCTGATGGATTGATAATTGCTACACCAACAGGTTCAACAGGTTATTCTTTAAGTTGTGGAGGTCCAGTTATTGCACCTAGTACTAAAAGTTTTGCCTTAACGCCAATTGCACCACATAATTTAAATGCAAGACCTTTAGTAATTCCTGACAACACGAAAATTAAATTAAAGGTTGTTGCTAGAGAAAAACAAGCCTTGATGTCATTAGATTCACGTACAATTGTTATTGATAATAATACTGAAATCACAATTGAAAAAGCTAGCTTCACACTTAAAACGATTCAGTTGAATCAACAGACTTTTTTCAAAACTTTAAGAGAAAAGTTGCTTTGGGGTGAAGATAAACGGAATTAAAAAGTTAATTTTTAACATTTTTTTGTTAAAACTTAATTGACTTTGCAACAATATTTTAACTTTAAAACTGTTTATCAAAAAAGAGAGACCAATCCTTTTAAAACTAATTGATTTAATTATATTTGCAAACATTTTTAAAAGATGAAAAAACAGTTTTTATTTTACATATTACTTATAATTACAAGTATATCTTCAGCACAGTTATATGAAGTTGGTCTTTTTTTAGGTGGAAGTAATTATGTTGGTGACATTGGTTCTGAATTTTATATTGAACCAAATAGAATAGCTGTTGGTGGTATTGCAAAATTTAATTTTTCACCTAGAATTACTTTTAGAGGAACGGCTATATATAGTAAGATTCACGATAATGATATTCATGCTCAAAGTAATTTTAGAAAAAACAGAGGGCTTTCATTTTCAAATACATTGGTAGAGGGTTCATTGGGAATAGAGTTTAGTTTTTTTAAATATAGTCTTTCAAAAACAGGTTTTATGCAGACCCCTTATATTATAGCACAAATAGGAGCGGCAAATTATACTGTAGTGTCAAAAGATGCTAAAGTGAAGAGAGTTTCATCAATGGTGCTTCCTATCGGAGTTGGTTATAAAATGAAATTAGCAGAAAATATAAGTATTGCTTTAGAAACATCTTTTAGATACACTTTTAAAGATGTAATGGATTATAATAATCATGCCATAGTTGGAGATCCTGAATACACTTTTGGTAATCCTAAAAGTGATGATTGGTATGTGTTTACTGGAATAACAATTACTTATGCGTTCGGTAGACCTGGTTGTTATACTCGTGCATTTTAATAAATAATGAATTTACTAAGTCAAATCGATTCTCAAAAAATCCCTAAACATGTTGCCATAATTATGGATGGTAATGGTCGTTGGGCTAAGAAAAAGGGTATGATGAGGGTTTTAGGGCATCGAAATGGCGTTAAGGCAGTAAAACAAACCATTGATGCTGCTTCTCAAATAGGCGTTGAAGTACTTACTTTGTACGCTTTTTCAACAGAAAATTGGAGTAGACCAAAAACAGAAGTAAAAGCTTTAATGAATCTATTGGTAAGTTCATTAAAAGATGAATTAGATACTTTTCAAAAAAATAATATTAGACTACAAACTATTGGTCAAATTGAAAACCTCCCTAAGAAAGCTCAAAAACAGTTAAGAGAAGTTATTGAATTAACAAAAAATAATACCTCTATGGTCTTAAACTTGGCTTTAAGTTATGGCTCAAGAGAAGAAATTGTTAATACTATCAAAAATATTTCTAAAAAAGTTGTTAATAAGCAACTTTTAATTGAAGAAATTGATGAAAAAATTATAAATAATCATTTATATACATTTACTTTGCCCGACGTTGATTTTTTGATACGTACTAGTGGTGAAAAACGCATCAGTAATTTTTTATTATGGCAGATAGCATATGCCGAGTTTTACTTTACAGATGTGTTATGGCCAGATTTTAGAAAAGAAGATTTTTTCAAAGCAATTGTTGAATATCAAAATAGAGAAAGACGCTTTGGAAAAATTAGTGAACAAATTAAAAAGAATAATGATTAAAATTAAGGTCAACCTATTACTCTTAGTCTTTACTTTCACAGCATTATTGAGTAATGCACAAGACATACCTACTGATACTATAAAAATAACTGATTCAATTCCTAAAAAAAAGCGATCATTAGCAGATGTTAATTTTAGAAAAGTGAATACCTATGTCTTAGGAGGTATTTCTGTTAAAGGGAATCAACAATTTACAGAGCAATCTATTACTATATTTTCTGAATTGGTTGTTGGTCAGCCTATTAAAATACCAGGAGATAAATTAACTTCAGCAATTAAAAAATTATGGAACTCTAAACTGTTTAGCAATGTTGAGGTTTATGTATCTAAAATTGTTGAAAACACTGTTTATCTTGAATTTGAAGTACAAGAACTTTCAAAGTTAAGTAACGTTACAATTGAAGGTGTTAAAAAGAGTAAAGGAGAAGAGTTAATTAAAGATACTGAGTTTAAAAAAGGAGCAATGCTCACAGAAAATTTAGTAACTACTACAAAAAACTACATAAAAAAGAAATATATAGATAAAGGGTTTTTAAAAACTAAAGTTACTATAAATACCAAAATTGATACTACGGGTAATAATGCACAAAAGGCATTAATTGTTGTCGATAAAGGAAGTAAAATTAAAATTAAAAATTTACGTTTTCATGGCAATGATAAGTTTAGTGATAAACGGCTAAAGAAAGCACTAAAAAAGACCAAGCAAAAAAATGTATTACGTTTTTATAAAGCTTCAAAATATATAGAAGAAGAGTACGAAAAAGATTTAGAAAGATTAGTTGAGAAGTACCGTGAAAAAGGATTTCGTGATGCTCAGATTTTAAAAGATTCTATTTCTTGGAATGATGACAATACCATCAATTTAGATGTTACTGTAAATGAAGGAAAGAAGTATTATTTTGGTGATATTGAATATTTAGGTAATACGGTTTATTCAGACACTATATTAAAACAATTTTTAGGACTGAGCAAAGGAGACGTGTATAACGGAAAACTGTTAAATGAGCGTATAAAAGGTGATGGTACACCAGACTCTCAAGATATTACTAATTTTTATTTAAATAATGGTTACTTATTCTCTAGTGTAATACCTGTAGAGACTAAAGTAGAAAATGATACTATTGATATACAAATACGTATAAGAGAAGACGAACCAGCTACGATTAGAAAAATAACATTGGTAGGTAATGAGGTGACAAATGACTATGTACTTTTAAGAGAAATGCGAACCATGCCAGGTAGTTTGTTTAGTAGACAAGATATCATACGTACCATTAGAGAAGTTGGTCAAATGCCCTTTATTGATGCTGAAAGTATTGTGCCAGATGTACAACCAAATTATGGAGATAAAACAGTAGATATTGAATATAGTGTGGTTGAAAAAGGAGCGAGTCAAATTGAATTACAAGGTGGCTTTGGAGGTAATACATTTATAGGTACCATAGGTTTGTCATTTAGTAATTTTTCTATAAAAAATATTTTTAAAGGTAAAGAGTATCGACCAGTGCCAAGAGGGGATGGGCAAAGTGTTTCGTTAAGAGCACAGGCTAGTCGTTTTTCAAATTCTTATAGTGTCTCATTTACAGAGCCTTGGTTTGGTGGTAAAAAACCAAAATCATTATCTTTTTCTGTGTACAGCTCTACCCAATTTGGGTATGATTTTACGAGTAGTAGAGGTAGTGTAGATAAAAGTCAAAAATTAAATATTATAGGTGCTAGCTTAGGAATAAGTCAACGTTTAAAATGGCCAGATGATTATTTTACCTTATCAACTTCTTTAAGTTACCAGCGATATACTTTAAAAAATTATAATATAGGAGGTGCTTTTAGTTTTGCTAACGGAAATGGGACTTCTAATAATTTATCATTGAATGTTAATTTTGGTAGAAACTCTGCTGGTCATAACCCTGTATTCCCAACCTTAGGTTCTACATTTAATGTAGGAGCAAAATTAACAGCTCCTTATTCTTTATTTAATAATAAAGATTATGCAACTATAGGGTCGGAAGAACGGTTAAAATGGATAGAATATTACAAATTTAACTTTACAGGTAAATGGTACAATGCATTAATGGGTAAACCTCAGCACGAATTGGTGTTGATGTCTAATATTGAATTCGGGTTTTTAGGAGCTTATGATAATAAAGTAGGGATATCCCCTTTTGAACGTTTTCATCTTGGAGGAGATGGTTTGTCAACTGGGCGGTTTGACGGAAGTCAAACTGTAGGGTTACGTGGTTATGAAAATAATAGTTTATCTTCTATAGAAGGAGGAACTATATATAATAAGGTTGCTTTAGAATTAAGATACCCTATTACCTTAAAACCATCAGCATCAATATATATCTTAGCTTTTGTTGAAGGAGGGAATGCATATGATAAATTTGAAAACTATGAGCCATTTAAACTTAAGCGTTCAGCAGGCGTAGGTTTAAGAATATTTATGCCAGCATTTGGTCTACTAGGTATTGACTTTGGTCATGGGTTTGATGACGTTCCAGGTTTGCCTGGACAAAAATCTGGATGGAAACCACATTTTATTATTGGTCAACAATTCTAACAAAATGAGTACATTTGCAATATAATTTTATTTTGGCACGGTTTTTTCTAATTACACATTGTATTATGATACGTAAAGCAGCATTTATATTCACATTATTTATAAGTACCATACTAGTAGCTCAAAAGCCACAAAAGATAGCTTATATAGATATGCAATACATTTTAGAAAATGTACCTGAATATAATGAAGCAGAATCTAGACTAAAAGCTAAAGTAATTACATGGCAACAAAAATTAGATGCCATTAAAAGAGATATTGAAGTGTTGAAAACAGATTTAAGTAATGAAAAAGCATTACTTACTAATGAATTGATT
>JAMONB010000368.1 GCA_027066745.1 Flavobacteriaceae bacterium | reverse complement strand
AAGCCATTAACAGTAAATGAATTTTTAAAAAAAATCCTTAAATCATAAATAATATTAAAGTACTCACCTATATTACTTTGCCAAAAAAACAAAGCATATAATTTTCCTTTTATTTTTTTTAACATTCTTTCTGTTTTATTGAACTATTAATAAAAAATTTTGACTTCTCAATTTCGTGTTTAAGTTTTCTATTTACAATTTTATAGTCAATATCTATGGTATCAATTTCTTTAAATTCATCTATCTTCAAGTGTAAATGAGATAAATCTAATAGATTCATAATATCTCTCATTCTAGTATTAATTTGTTCATTCCTATCAAATACTAAAAAGTTTTTTTCAAAAATTAAAGAAAAAGCGACAGCGTGAAACGAATTTCCAATTACGTAGGTTGCATTTCCAATCAATGATAAAAACATTTCAGGGCCACCTGTATAAAAAGCCTTATCAGCATATTTAATATTACTACTGACAGTATAAATTTTTAACTTATATTTTTTTGATACATGCTTCGTTATTTTTTTTATTTGTTCGTTAGAATCCATGTCGTATACGAATATGTATTTTTCAGGAATTAATTTAACAAATTTTTCTTTCCATATTTCTTTATCTATTAGAAATACGGGATCTAGAACCTGAGTAACTTTTGTAATTCCTAATTCATTTAAAATATTTATCCCTGATGTTTCTCGTACTGAAATTTTATTTAATTTATTTACTTTTTCTTTAACAAAAGGTTTTAACTCCTCTTCTATATCTTCAATTGCAAAACTTGCCGCATAGGATATTTTTAATTTATCTTCTGGCACAAAATCTAAATAAAAAGCTGGGTCTTTACCATTTTGAAAAAAAGAATTCCAAATTTGGTCACTCCCACAAATATAAGCATCAGCTATTGGTAAATTTTTCTTTAACTCTTCATTGGTTTTATAATTATAGTTTGTTGAAGGAATAAATTTTTTTTCAAAATAATCAAATGACTTCTTTCTTTGTAATGCTAAAATTCGATGTGGAATTTTACCTATTAAATACAATAGCTTCACAAATAAATTACTCGAATATTTAGGGTTTGAAGAGTTGGCGAAAAAACTAAAATCATAGGTTAAATAATTAGGTGTATAATTTATAGTTTCAACTTCATAACCCATATTTTTTAAGTATTCAACCAAAGCATATTCTTGTAAAATTGCTCCATAATTATATACTTTATGACAGGTTATTGTTTTAATTTTCATTATATGTAATCCTCCTTTTTAATAAGTTTTATTATTTAGATTCCCATACTTCTAAATATTTCTTTGCAATAGTTATGTGATTATGATATTTCTCAACAAAAATACGAGATTGTTTACTAAGTTCTGATAATTGATTTTTTTGTTCTAACAATTCTTCAATTTTTTTTACTATATCTTGTGAATTTGGCGTAATGTTTATTACAGGGCAACTCTCATAACCTAACTCTTTTAACCCTTCTATTTCAGCTCCTCCCATAGTAATCTTCCCTTGTGCCAAAGAAACTAACCCATTTATACCTAACGAATATGAATTTGTTTGATCAATGATAATATTTACTCTCTTGATAAATTCTATATATTCTTTATATTTCATATTTCCTGCTATAATTAACTCTAAATCATTTGGATGTTTTTTTCTTAAAATTTCAAATGCCTCCTCAACATACTCAGTGCCTTTAGCTCCTCTTCTATTTAAGCCATGGAACACAATTAATTTTGAACTAACATTATTTTTAATAAATTTAATTTTATCACAATTAATTGGGATTGGAATAGTAGAGCAAATATTACTTAATTCTCTATATGGTTGAGCATACTCGTACATTATTGGTATAATACCATTTGCTTTTTTTAGTAACTTGAGTGTTTTTAATTTTTCTCTATGTGATAAAAAATATTTAACTAGCTTCTTATCTAAATCTAATTTGTTTGTTTGTTTTATTAAGTTTGAAAGTTTGTAATCTTTTGTATTCAACCAATACTGCCAAATAACAGAATCTCCACCTGCTATCACAAAGAAACTTTTTTTATTATTTTTTATTAAATTAGTATAACATATATTATTTAACCCTAATCTTTTCTCAAAAATTTGATTATTTGATATGAATTGAACAACATCAAAATCTTTTAAGTTTCTTGAAAGTTTGTATTGTTTATATAAATATTCTAAATAACCTAACCTCCCTTTAAACCTTGTGGGTAACCAATTAATATCACTTGGGAACTTTTTCCAACCATCACCTGTTGAGGCTAAAACAACCTCATGACCCAACTTTAACAGGCCTTCTTTTAAATTATTGTGCAAACCACTAAACTCACCAACTAATAAAATTTTCATTTTTTAAAATTCTTTAATAAGCTTTTTATATCTATTCTTTTGTCTAATTCTTTAAATGAATACCAAGCTGAAATTAAAATTAAAATACTGCCGATTATATATGTCTGTATTTCAGAAAATAATTTAACTGAAATAAAACTAACTAAAGCCAATAAAATTTGAATAATAAATATTTTACTGAAATTTTTAGTAAATAAAAAATTATATTTAATCTTAGCTATAATAAAAACCTGAACTAAATACAAAATATAAGTAATTGTAAACGAAACACCTAAACCTTCTAGCCCCCAATAATAATATCCTATAATATTAAATAATAATAGATATACATTTGTTACCAATTCATTCCAAAAAAATAATTTGCTTTCTCCTTTAGCTAAAAAAATAAACGCTATAGACCAACTTGCCGCCTTGAAAAACATACCTAAAGCTGCCCAGTAAATCATAGGGTTTACTTCTAAAAATTTTGTTGAGTACAATAATACTACTACCCATTTAATAAATACCAAAAAACCAATCAAAATAGGGGCTAATATCAATAGAGAAATTTCAGCTTGTTGATTTACAGCTTTTTTTAATAAGTAATTATCATGAGCTATTGAAGATAATCTAGGATAGTAATCTGTCCCCATAGCTGAAAAAACTAAACCTACATATGTATTTATAATAGCAAAACCAGCTGTAAACAGACCAACTTGTTCAACCCCTCCTATATTATTAATAAAAATTCGAATTAAATAACCAACTCCCATTGTAAACATTGAACTTAAACTAATCATAAAGCCCATAATAACCATACTTTTACCTTTTATAATTGTTTCAGTTAAACTTACTTTAACATCTTTAATTTTAATTTTATTTGAATAAAACCATGTTAAAACTAAAGATATTAAAGAAGTAATTATCATCCCTGGAACAATACCGTTTACTCCATATATATAATATAAAGGTATTACTAGTAGTAATCCTAAAATACTACCTAATAAACTAGATTTAGCAAGAAAACTTAATTTTCTTAACCCCTGCAATAAAACTCTTTCTCCACTACTTAATTGATTAAACAATAGTGTTATTGATAGCCATAAAAATGCATTAGTATAATCTGTGTTTCCAAATGTAAGTTTACTTAAAAATGAGGAAAACAAAAAAGTAAAAAAAGCTCCTACCAATCCTGTAATCCAAACTAATCTTCTTAATACTTTAACTATAACAGAAATCCTATTTTCATTTCCTTCTTCATTTACCTTTGCAACATCTTTAACTGCACTTGTTGCTAATCCAAAATTTGTAATACTATAAATTAAATTAATTGTAGTATTAAATAGCCCCATTACTCCAATACCTAAAGGACCTAATAAAACAGCTATAAACTTAGAACGGATAATACTAATTATTATAGTAAATATTTGCACACCTCCAAATAGCGAAGTGGCTTTTATAATTTGCCTATAACTATTTCTTTCCTCACTCATTAAAAGTTATTTACTATTTCAACAACCTTTTCAATTTCTTCATCAGTCATTACTGGACTTATAGGCAAGCTTAACACCTCGTTATGTATTTTTTCAGTAATTGGGAAACTTAAACTGTTGTATTGCTTATACGCTTGTTGCTGGTGTGGTGGTATGGGGTAATGTATTAAGGTTTGTACCCCGTTTTTGGTTAAATATTGCTGCAACTGTTCACGGTTTTTGGTGCGAATTACAAATAAGTGCCAAACGTGTGACGTAAGACGTGAGATGTGAGATGTGAGATGTGAATCGTGGAACGTGAGACGTGAATCGTAGTTTGTTTCTGCACTTCGACTGCGCTCAGTGTGACATTTAGGTAGTAATATCTTCGGATTGGTAATATATTGTAAATAGTAGTTTGCTACTGCTCTTCGAGCGGCTATTTCTTTTTGAAGATAGTTGAGTTTTACATTTAAAAAAGCGGCTTGTAATTCGTCTAAGCGAGAATTTAACCCTTGGTATTTGTTTTCGTACTTTTTATGTGAACCGTAATTTCGCAATGCTTCTATGGTGGTTGCTAACTCAGTATCATTGGTAGTTACAGCACCGGCATCACCCAAAGCTCCTAAGTTTTTTCCCGGGTAAAAACTATGACCAGCAGCATCGCCTATTCCTCCCGATATTTTCTCATTCCAAACAGCTCCATGTGATTGTGCGGCGTCTTCAACTAGTTTTAAACCGTACTTTTTACAAATGGCTACCATACCGCTATCTACCGCTATTTGACCATATAAATGTACCGCCAATACGGCTTTTGTTTTTGAGGTAATAGCAGCTTCTAATTTTGAGCTATCTATATTGTAGGTGTTAATATCAGGCTCTACAAACACAGGTGTTAAACCAGTATCGGTTACTGCAAGTACCGAGGCAATGTAGGTATTTGCCGGCACTAGTACTTCATCACCTTTTTGCATAACACCCAAGGCTATATAGGCTTTAAAAATTAACCGTAAGGCATCTAACCCATTGGCAACACCCAAAGCATGTGTTGTACCACAATATTGCGCATAGTTTTGCTCAAAACTTGCTAATTCTTTTCCTAAAACATACCATCCTGAATCTATCACCCTAGTGGCAGCTTCTCGCAATTCTTGCTGGTATTGTGCATTTATTTTTTGTAAGTCTAAGAATTTAATCATTTAATTCAATTAACTCATTATTTTTCCATTCAAAGCGCCTATTATTTTTATTACAAGTCAAATATTTATCTAAAATAACTCCTTCATTAGTTACATATCCAATGTGCTTTGCTGGGTTTCCAACCCATAACTCATTTTTACCTATCGGCTTGGTTACAACAGCTCCCGCTCCAATCATAGCATATTCTTCAACTGTATTCCCTGCTATGATGGTTGCATTTGCTCCTATTGATGCTCCTTTTTTAATACTTGTTTTTTCAAAAGTCACAGGGTATTGCTTAGAACGAGGTATTAAGTCATTGGTAAATGTAGCATTAGGACCTATAAAAACATTGTCTTCAATAGTGATTCCATCCCAAACTTGAACTCCTGATTTTATAGTAACATTATTTCCAATTTTAACATCATTTTCAATAAAAACATGTGCATTAATATTGCAATTTTCACCAATGGTGGCACCTTTAAGAATTACAACAAATTGCCAGATAGTTGTTTGTTTACCAATATTTTCCGTTTGAACATCCGCTAATTTATGAATAAAAGGTTTCATTTCTTAAACTTTAAAAATTCATCATAGGTTCTAATATAATCATTTTCGTTATAACTATGCGAAGCCAAGACCAAACAAATAGCTCCTGAAGAAAAATTAACTTCTGAAGCCCAAATACCGGGTGGTATGTGTAATCCTTTATAGGGTTGGTTTAGCATTACTGTTCTTTTTGTGTTTCCATCATCTAATTGCACTTCAAAACTACCACTTGCTGCAACTAAAAATTGGTGACATTCTTTATGCGCATGCGCGCCTCTGTTTTCTCCTCCGGGGATATCATATAAATAAAATACCCGTTGTACTGTAAACGGTATTTCTTTGTTATTGTGTATGGGTGTAATATTTCCAGCTCTATTTTCAATTTTAGGTAAATCTAATACCTCACAATCTAAAACCTTATGTTGTTTACTTTTTAGCATTTTTAAGGGTTTTAAATTGGTTAAAATCTCTTATATAATCAGCTTTGTCGTATTTAATAGACGATACAATAAGTGCTAATGAGTTGGTAGAAAAGTTTTCCAAGCGTCGCCACAGCATATTGGGTACGTATAAGCCGTAATACGAACGGTTTAAACTGTATTTTTTTTCTTTTGTTCCGTCGTGTAATACCACATCAAAGCTACCCGAAAGTGCTACAATAAACTCGGTAGATTTTTTAAAAGCATGGCTTCCTCTAATTTCACCTCCGGGTACATCGTAAATCCAATACGTACGCTGTATGGTAAAAGGGATGTGTTTGGCGTTTTCAAAAAAGCTCAAATTTCCTCTGCGATCTAAAATTTTGGGTAATTCTATAAGCTGTACCTTATCCATTATTTATTTTGAAAATGTTCTTACACTTACTAAAACGGTTTGTGTAGAGTTTTCGTACACTCGTGAAAATTGTTTGCCGTTGGTAACTTATTGGTGGGTAAAGTTGTATTGCTGAACCTGTTGCCAGTATTGCTTTTTTCATGGGGTTGGTTTTAATCTGGTAAAATTAAGGTTTTTTTGGGGTTTGGTATGCTGTTAAAGTCAAATTTAGTCTTTTTTAGGATTTCTACATACTTTTTTAAGGGTGTTTTTTAAAGTTCTTATAGAAATTGTGCGGTCGAGGGGGCAAGGGGTCTTGCAGTCGGGGGTCGTGCAG
>JAMONB010000367.1 GCA_027066745.1 Flavobacteriaceae bacterium | reverse complement strand
GCGAAGATCGCAAAGTTTTCAAATAAATATCGTCATTGCGAGGAGCAACGCGACGCGGCAATCTCATTGGGTATCGTATCATATGCATAATTACATAGTTTTTGTAGCTTTGGTTCCACCAAACAATCTAGAACTTATTGATTATCGAAACATCTGAAATATAATTTATTTGCAGCATGGAGAATTGATATATACGTCAAATTACCGTACAATAACTATAATTATTAATGTGTAACCAATCATGATTGCTAAAAGAGAACGAATTGAGGCGCGATTTTTACCTGAAGTTAAACGCATGGCAGAGCGAGCAGCTTTGCTTAATGGCATTACTTTGACGGATTATTTAGCAAAACTTGTTTGTGAGGACGCGCCAAAGACTTTAAAATTTCACAATGAAATTACTCTAAGTAATCAACAGTTTGATAATTTTTTACAAGTATGCGAAGACGAAGCCAGTTATGAACTCAGTGACGAAATCAAACAAGCAGCTAGTCGCTTAGATAAGGAAGGATTCTAGAAACTTGCCCGAGACAAACAGCGTAAAGTTCGCACAAAATTTTGTTGCCCTAGACAAGTGTCATCACAGTGTTAAACAATTTGACTGTGGCAAAAAGGACATGAATCAATTTCTCTCTCGATTTGCCCATAAACACGCCAAACTAGGATTAAGCTGCACCATGGTTTTAATTTTAGATGAAAGTGCTGAAAAAGAAAAAGTAGTAGCCTATTACACCATAGCTGCATCTAATGTTGTCAAACAAAGTATCCCAACCAATCAAAGCCTGCCTCATTATCCCATTCCTATTGCTTTATTGGCTAGACTAGCCGTTGATGTTAATTATCAAGGCAAGTATCTAGGGGAAAAAATGTTGATCTATGCACTGCGTCATGTGTCTCGTCTATGTGACAGAGGATTACCTGCATATGGATTGGTGTTTGATGTATTGGATGCTGATGCTTTGAAGTTTTACCAAAGGTTTAATTTTTTTTATGAGTTTTCTGATGACCCTATGAGATTGTTTGTGCCGATGTCAGTTTTAAAGAAATTGTAAGTGTTATGTTTTTGGATTGTTGCTCATTAAAGGCGATTAACCACAGAGAGCACAGAGTGAAAAGTATCTTAGTCATACCTTGCGAAGGCAGGTATCTACAAAATAACCGTGCTCATCTCCTCGTTCCTCACGCTCCGCGTGGGAATGCATAGTAATTTACAAGTCTATAATTGTTCGAAAATATACACACGGGGAACGTGGGAGTGAGAGAAATGGTCAATAATTTAACACTATTAATTTAGTGTCATTATTTAATCATCAAAAATGAAATATATTAAAGACCTCAATAAATAATATCAGTAGTATCGTTCTGATTATGTTTTAAGATTATTCCTACAAAGAAGGATGCCTTTTGTATTCTCACAGCAATCTTTGTTGGTAATATACTAATTGTGAAGTTAAGTGTGTTATTTTGATAAGAAATTGGTTATCATTCATTACTTTGAATTAGATTGTTTTATTTGCAAGTTCTGTTAACCTATTGATTTATATGATATTAAGTTTAAATGACCAATAAAAAAGAAAAAATATCAGTTGGAACATATATCGATCTCTTCTCGGGGTGTGGTGGATTTTCTCTCGGATTGGGAAATGCAGGATGGCAAGGGGTCTTTGCAATAGAAAAAGATTCTATGGCATTTGAAACCTTCAAACATAATTTAATTGATGGAAATTATGGTCACTTCGATTGGCCTGAATGGCTTCCTCAGAAAGCGACAACCATCGAAGCCCTCTTAAAAGATTATAAAAAAGAACTTATTGGTCTTAATGGCAAGATAGATTTAATTGCAGGGGGGCCACCCTGTCAGGGTTTTTCTCTAGCAGGGAAAAGAAACCCTAATGACCCAAGAAATAAGCTCTCAAATCAATATATTAAAATGGTTGAGTTGGTTTCCCCTAAATATATAGTATTAGAAAATGTTCGAGGTTTTAATTCTAAGTTTAAAGATGCAAAAGGTCAGAAAGGAAAAATTCCTCAATCTGAAATTGTTAAAGTGAAATTAGAAAAACTTGGATACGCAGTATTCACTGATTATCTAAACAGTCAAAATTTCGGAGTGCCTCAACAGAGAACACGCTTTATTATGATTGGAATTAGAAGAGATATTATTCAGACAGAAGCTAATCCTTTTGATATTTTGGAAAAAATACGTCCACAGTTTATCAAAGATAAAGGCTTGCCTAATAAACCAATTACGGTGAAACAAGCGATCCAAGATTTGGAACAGACCTCAGCGAATTTGGTTTATCACTCTGGTTCTGAAAAAGGCGGATTTAAAAAGCTTGACTATGCAAAACCTAAACGTCTAACTAAGTACCAAAAAGTGATGCGTCCAAATTTGAATGGTGATAAGCCTAACGGTTTACGAATTCCAAGGCATAAAGAAACAACAATCACCAAATTCAAACTGATTCAGGAAATTTGCACTCCAGGTGTCTCCTTAAATGATGAGCAAAAAGAAATAATAGGTACCAAGAAGCAAGTAATCAGTGTCTTAGATTCTAATAAACCATCAAGAACCTTAACAACTCTTCCTGATGATATTCTTCATTATTCAGAACCTCGAATTCTAACAGTTAGAGAGAGTGCTCGAATTCAATCATTCCCAGATGATTTCGATTTTAAAGGAAAATATACAACAGGCGGTGACCGTCGTACATTGGAGTGCCCTCGCTATACTCAGGTTGGGAATGCTGTGCCCCCTTTTTTAGGGGAAGCATTAGGTCATTTAATTTTATCTTTACAGACTAAATCAAAATAATGGGAGTTGTACAAAAGCACTTTCGTATTAGTTCTGCCTTAAAAGATATTATTGGTAGAAATCTTATTACTGATGATTTTGTTGCAATCTTTGAGCTAGTTAAAAACTCATTTGATGCTAACGCTTCTCGTGTGGATGTGACCTTTAATAATTTAAAAAAAGAGGGTAATAGTGCTAGCATCGTTATTCAAGATGACGGTAAGGGCATGGATATTGAGGATATTGAAAATAAGTGGCTTTTTGTTGCATATTCTGCAAAAAAAGAGGGTACAGAAGACTATAGAGATAAAATCAAGACAAAACGAATTCATGCTGGTGCAAAAGGAATTGGTCGCTTTTCTTGTGATCGTTTAGGTCGTCAATTAGTAATCTATTCTAGAAGAGACTCTGCTGAAAAAATATCAAAATTAACTGTCGATTGGAAAGATTTTGAAAAAAATATGCAAGAAGAGTTCGGTGTTGTTTCGGTAGAATATGAGTTGGTGGAATCTTGCACTTATGAAATAACTACAGGGACTGTATTGGAAATTAACGAGGTTCGTGCAGGCTGGGATGAAGATAAACTGTCAAAATTAAAAATATCACTTGAAAAACTTGTAAATCCTTCAATAGGAAATAAAAAGGATAAATTTTCAATATACCTTCATGCTAAAGAGTGTTTGGAATCAGACAGAGAGAAAAAAGGGACTAAGAATGAATATAAAAAAATAAACGGAAAAATAAAGAATTTTATTTTTGAAAAACTTGGTTTAAAGACAGTCAGTATTGTTGTTGATATAGATATGGATGGACATATTATATCAACGGAGCTTTTTGATAGAGGTAATTTTGTCTATCGAATGATAGAGGAAAATAATCAGCTTTATATAGATGATGAGAATGGGAAAGAGAAGCGATTAAGTAACATTCAGGTCTATTTGTTTTCTTTAACTACGGCTTCAAAAATGCTGTTTACTAAATATATGGGGGTACGCCCTGTTAGATTTGGTTCTGTTTTTGTTTATAAAAATGGCTTTAAAATCCATCCGATTGGAGAAGCGTCTGGTGGTGATGTATTTGGGCTAGATAGAAGAAAACAGCAGGGTTCGTACCGCTTTTTAGGCACAAGAGATATTATAGGTCGCATAGAAATTAATGGTAACAATAAAGCTTTTCAAGAGGCGTCAAGTCGAGATGGTGGCTTAATAAAAAACTCCGCTTTTGATTGTTTGGCAGACTTCTTTTTCCATAAGGTGCTATATCGACTTGAAAAATATGCGGTAGATGTTGTTAAATATGGAAATGTTGATGATTTTGATGCAACAGGAATTCCTTCAGATTTTCAAAAAGATAAAGCGTTAGACTTTATAAATGCTTTGACTAAAAGTGAAGATATTCATGAAATTGAATATAACCCTGACCTTTTTGATATTGTGAATAATGCTTCAGAGAAAAGCCTTAAGTCATTATTAAAAAACTTTACACGAATCGCTTCTGAATCAAATAATACAAAACTAGAAAAAGAAATATCTAGGGCTAATAAAAGATTAGCTGAATTATCCGTGGCAAGAAAAGATGCAGAGCAAGAAGTAGAGCAAGAGAAAAAACAAAGAAAACTTGCAGAAAAGAATGCTAAAAAACAAGCTGAACGAGCAAAGAAAGCAGAAACTGAGGCTCAAAAGCAGATAGATGAAACAGAACAGATAAGGAAGCAAACGCTCTTTTTGCGTTCAATGGTTTCATCAGACTTGGATAATATTGTTTCACTGCACCATTTAATAGGCATTAATGCCGAAACTATCGAGAATCATATAAGAAGTGTTACTAAAAGAATTCGTTCTGGAAAAACGATGACAACTGAAAACTTTTTACAAATACTTTCCCAAATATCATTCGTCGCTAAAAAAATATCATCTACAACAAACTTTGCAACTAAAGCAAATTTTAATCTTGAAGCAGAGTTAATAGAAAAGAATCTTTGTAACTATATTGAAGAGTATATATTAAATATATGTGACGGGATCATAAAGACAAAAGATAAGCGTACTAATATGATTTTCAGTTGGAATTCATTGGCTGAAGAAGATTTTGTCACAAAGTTTCGTCCTTTAGAAGTATCTATGATCTTTGATAATATGATAAGTAATTCAGCAAAGGCTGGAGCAACAAGAATTGAAATCGAAGCTAGCATTAAATCAGAGTACTTGCAAATAAAGATATTAGATAATGGAGGCGGTGTAAAAGCATCAAGTACAGATAAGATATTTGATATGGGATTTACAACGACAAAAGGTTCGGGGTTAGGTCTTCATCATGTAAGGGATATAATGAACGATATGAGTGGCTCCATAGAACTTATAGCTGATTATGGTTCTGGTGCTGGTTTTTTACTTAAGTTTAAACGGTGAGCTAATGAAATATAAAATAATCTGGATTGATGATTCACGTGATTGGGTGAACTCAATAGAAGTTGAAATTAAAGAATATTTTGAAGATAAAGAATTCGAAGTCGTGATTCATAAATTTCAAGATGTTGAATCTTCTCGTGAGATTATGTCAGAAACATATATAGATCTAATTCTTATTGACTACGGCTTGCCAGGTATGAAAGGTGATAAATATATACAAGAACTACGTCTAGGTAGGTGTTTTGCTCATATCGTATTTTACTCAAGAGATATTAATAAAGTCCAATTATTTGAGGAAGACAAGCACTTTATACACGTTACAGACCGAGATGGTATTTCTAATATTATGGAGGATGTCTCTGATCATGCATATAGAAAATATCATCATCCAGCATTCATGAGAGGATTATTATTATCTGAGTTTATTGATTTGGAGAATCTTATGGAAGACCTAATTTCAAGTTGTTTTGATGATAAGGAAGAATATTTTAAAGAAACAATTATCAGAAAGGGCGGAGAGGCTTTCTCGCTAATGACCAAACAAAAATTTATTTTGCGGTTAATAAAAAATCAAAATGGTGATGTAGGGATGAAAAAAAAGTTAGATGCTATTGCTTTTACTTCAAGTAAATTTAATGAGAGAATTATTAAAAGAAGGAATGTTCTCGCACATGCTCACCCTGATTATTCAGTGGAGACCGCTAGAATTACGCTCAAAAGCTCTATTGTCGATGTTGAATTCAATGGGGACTGGTTTCACGAGACTAGAGAACATATTCATGAGTATAAAAATAAGATTAAAAAACTTCATGCATTAAATATTAGGTAACCTTCTGTTTCACCACCATTTTTCAATCGACAGAGTTATAGTAAATTGATTGTCAACATATGCATTTCAAATCAACCACAATCAAAAACAATACAAAACCCAAACATCGACAAGGCAGTGCCATGTCGCTACGGTGGTTTTGTTTTATATTTTTCCCTTCGTGAACTTCATGTTCTTCGTGGTAAATAGTGTATTAGGTGATTTTGCATTTATCCATTAGAAGCAAACGGCTCTAACCACTTTTCTTATTATCCTATTGTTGAAATAATTACAAATTTAGCCAGAACCACCTTAAACCCAACACCTCACTCTTTATGATGGGCAGAGCCCATCTTACGTATTGTTGGGAGTTTTGCTCTTGATTGTCAACATATGCATCTCAAATCGCTTATTTAGCAATCAAAAATACACAGTCGTAGGCTCAAGGCATTGCCTTGTGCATTTCAAATCAGCCACAATTGATAACAGTCAAAACCCAATCATCGACAAGGCAGTGCCTTGTCGCTACGGTGGTTTTGTTTTAATTGGTCATTTGTTTTGAATCATGATAATTCAATAAGGTGCCTGCCTACGCAGGCATGACGGTGATTATCATTTACCCATAAAAAAAGCCGGTACAAGACCGGCTTTTTTATACTTCAACTAAAGTGTGTGCTTATTGAGGCACTACATTGTTAGCGCATGGTCCTTTCTGACCTTCACCAATTTCGAATTCAACCGCTTGG
>JAMONB010000366.1 GCA_027066745.1 Flavobacteriaceae bacterium | reverse complement strand
TCAATTGACTAAATAATTCATCTTTCATTTTTCCCCAAATATAATAATCAGTTCCTTCAAGAGGATAAATTTCATTCATTGAAGCAGTACTATAAGTGTCTATTTGATGTCCGTAAATATGTGTAGAGAAATCAAATTGTTTATTACAATCGGTGACTAATGTTTTTGGAGAAATAACAAAACAGTTAAAGTTAATTTTAGGCAATTCCACACAACCTTGTTCAATTGTTTCTTTTTCAGGAATTGAATCTTTCCGTGTTGGTAATGATGCCAAAATATTAGATTCTGGAGCAACCTTTAATACAATAAAATATTTTGCTTTTGCAGTATTTCCATTTTTGAAATAAAACGGGTCAAAGTAAAGTATATTCCCTTCTTCAAGCATTTTAATTAAATGCTATATAATCGTTATATAGTTCTTTTTTCCTCGAATCGTGATTAACTAATTTACTTAAGTCAATAACATATTCGGTATTGCTAATCTCTTCTTTTTCAAGCAATTCAAGTATTGAGTTTTCTTTCGCAGTATTGTG
The DNA here is from genome assembly GCA_027066745.1 of Flavobacteriaceae bacterium. Lineage (GTDB taxonomy): Bacteria > Bacteroidota > Bacteroidia > Flavobacteriales > Flavobacteriaceae > Aureibaculum. Next base: position 6,271 of record JAMONB010000366.1, on the reverse strand, counting down.
CCAAGGAGATTTTTCTCTATGCGTATAAGAAATTAATTCTTTTGCAGTTTTATTCCCAAATTCAGAGGTTACTATATTTAATAAATCAATATCATTTTGAGAAAATTCATCATCTTCAAATTTCACTAAAGATGTTATTACCGTTTTCCCTTCTGTTGATAAACTTCTTTCAATATACCCTTTTAAAATTGTAGGAGAAGTAGATAAATCAATAAAAATATCTTCAGAAACAGGTCCAAATTTCCAAACTTTATACTTTAAGTTTAAAAAAGGGATTCCGCTTTTCTTTATAGATAATTCATCTAAAATATAAAGTAATTTAAGAATCTTAGTTTTCGATAAATTTTCAATTTTTTCTGCTAAGAAAACGACAGTATTACCAATTTTAGATATTTGATCTGGGCTATATGTAGTGTAAAACTCGCTCATTGTTGTTCTTTCAAACGTTTTGCAAAGGTATATATTATAAATATAACTATGAAATAATTATACCATTATTTATTCGCCTATTTTTCTGTTAAAATATTCGTTTTTTTTTTCAAAATTACTGCCAACGTTTGGCTAAAATGAGTTTCAATTCCTATTTAGTGACTGATAAACGAAGTTAGCCTTTATTACTGAGAAAGTCAAATAGAAATGATGACTGTTTTTTTTTGTAAATAAGATTTAGTTTATAGCCAAAATTGGCTAAGTGTTTTGGTCAGAGAAGCTTAAAGTCAAAGGTTTTTTAGGGAAAAGCATTAATATTTCGATTAGGAGAATATTACCAAAAAAACTTGGAAATTACTTGGTTTTATTACAGTTCTTTGTTGTGCGTAGTTTTACAATGCTGTTATAGTTCTTATTCGAGGTCTTAAATCATCAGATTTCCCTAATTCTTCTGGCATAAACTCCACACATTGAGTTTGACCTTTATCATCAACCCAACGACAAGAAATTTCGTTTTCTTCAGTTATTATTTCTACTGCAACCATTTTCAGTTTTGTGTTACTTAAATGATATACTTGATCTCCTTTTGAAAAATCTTTAATGCTACATTTCGTCATATTTTTAATTTTAAGATGTTGGTAAAAAAATTGGTACTGTAAATTTTATTCTATTAATTTTTGAGTTTGACTCTTGGTTTTCCATTTGTGCTCCAATTCCAAATGCTCCCGAGAAAACTCCAATTCCGCCTTTGTCTTTCATATCTTCATTCGCACTGACAGCAATATCAAATTCAATCATTTGAGCATAATTTTCTCTTCTACTATCACTGAAAGTTGATTGATTAACATTAGATTTTATCAAATTCAGTTTCTCAGGGTTTATTTTTGCTCCTTTTTCTAATGCGTATTTTTGGGCATCTGCAACACCATCTATTATTTCGGTTAATGTCTGTGTTATAAATGTTTTTAGTTCCATATGTCTTGAATTCAGATTTTTTTTCAAATTACGCACAAAGTTAAGCTAAAATGAGTTTCAATTCCTATTTAGCGACTGATACGAAGTTAGTTAAAAATAAGTTTAGCGACAAACTAAGTTACTTTTTAGGAAGATAATTTAGAACCAATCAAAAAAATGAATTGACCGCCCAAGGGTGGAATGCAATGTTAAAGAAAGGGTGGGTTTTAGTTGTGTTCGTTTATCGGTTTGTGTATGAATAGTGCGGTTTTGTGTGCGAGGATTTTCCGAAGGAAAATCCGTTGCTAAATAAACAATAACCTTATAGGTTATACACAAAAGTAAATTATTAATTTTATACCGTGGTTAGGCAACGTTTTTATTTCCGAACTGTTTGATTTCATTCAGCTCAGTTTCTTTCATTTTTTTTTCTTCTTCAATATCGTAGTCATCTTGAATTCCGAGCCAAAACTTTGCTGAATTACCAAAATATTTACTTAATCTTAATGCCGTATCAGCCGTAATTCTACGATTCCCTTTTATAATTTCTGAAATTCGAGTTTGTGGTATTTTTAAATCTTTAGAAATTCTATAAGCCGTAATTTTTAACGGTTCAAGAAATTCGTAATTCAAAATTTCTCCTGGATGTATATTTGCTAATTTTCCCATATTTCCACTTTTAATGATAATCAATTATTTCAACTTTACTTACGTTTCCTTTTTCCCAAGTAAATATTATTCTCCACTGTTTATTAATTCGTATGCTGTAAAATCCATTGAGATTTCTGGCTAGTTTTTCAAGTAGATTAGAAGGAGGAATCCTTAAGTCCGAAATATCTTGAGAATTATTTAACATTCTCATTTTTCGACGTCCTACATTTTGAATTCCAAGAGGCATTTTTTTTACTCGAACACCATTCCAAATTTTTTCTGTCTCTTTTGAGCCAAAGGATAAAATCATATCTTTCGCGTTACTAACGCCAAAAGTAAGTAATTTATTTGAATAATCAATTTTTTTTTTGAATGTTGCCAACGTTAAGCTAAAATGAGTTTCAATTCCTATTTAGCGACCGATAGGAAGTTAGTCTTTATTACTGAGAAAGTCAAGTAGAAATTCTTTTGCGTCTTTTTTCTAGTTTTACATCTATAACAAATAAAAGGAAAGTAAATTTGTAAGCAATGAATAAAGAAACCTTAATCATTTGGAATGATTTAAATAAAGCATTAGTTAACTTTATAAATCAAAAAGTAAAAAATACTGAAACCTCAAAAGACATTAGTCAGGATATATTTATTATAGTATTTTCAAAAATAGATACGCTTAAAAATAAAGACAAAATTATTCCTTGGATTTATCAGATAACAAGAAATGAGATAAATTCTTATTTTAGAAAACAAAAATTTGGGCAAGAAATAGAAGTTGTAGATAAATCTGATATTTTAGATAAGAATTTAACTGTTGAGTTTTCTAAATGCATTCAACCTATGATTAACTCTATGCCATTAAAATATCAAGAAGCTATTAAAATGACTGAAATTGAAGGCGTTTCACAAAAAGAGTTAGCCAAATTTTTAGATATTTCATATTCTGGAGCAAAATCAAGAGTTCAAAGAGGCAGAGAAATGCTTAAATCTTTATTACAAGAATGCTGTATGATTTATACTGATAAGTACGGAAATATAACTGATTATAAACAAAAAAGATGTACTAACAATTGTGATTAATTTTATTTTGCGTCTTTTTTAAATTCCCACATCTATATTGTGAATTTAAAAAAGAAAGAAAATGAAAAAATCAAATTTACCAGTAGCAATTATTGGTGGCGGTCCTGTAGGGCTTGCGGCAGCAGCACATTTATCAAAAAACAATCAGAGTTTTATAATTTTTGAAGCAGCAAAAACTGTAGGGGCTAATATTTTAACTTGGGGACACGTAAAAGTTTTTTCTCCTTGGGAATATAATATTGACAAAATTGCTGAGAGCTTACTTGTAAAAAACGGAATTAAAATTCCAATTAAAAAAGAAGTTCCTTTTGGAAAACAATTAGTTAATGAATATTTAAAACCTTTATCTGAAATTACAGAAATCAAACAAAATCTTCATTTAAAGACTAAAGTTCTTTCTATCGGTAGAAAAGGATTAGATAAAATGAAAAATGCTAATCGTGAGAACCTTCCATTTTCCATTCAAGTTAATGAAAACGGTAATTTTAATATCTATGAGGCAAAAGCAATAATTGATGCTTCAGGAACTTGGCAAAATCCAAACCCAGTAGGTTCTGGAGGTGTTTTTGCTATTGGAGAGAAAGAAAATAGTAATCACTTTTTCTACGGAATGCCTGATGTAAATGGTAAATTGATAGATAAATACGCTAACAAATCTGTACTTGTTGTTGGAGGTGGACATTCTGCAATTGGAACTGTTTTAGCATTAAGTGAGGTTCAAGAAAAATATCCAAAAACACAAATTCATTGGCTCTTAAGAAAAAAGAATGTAAGCGATGTTTATGGTGGTCAAGAAGCCGATGGCTTTAAATCGAGAGGAGAATTAGGTATTAGAATTGAAAAATTAGTCAATTCTGGTAATATTGAAATACATACTCCTGTTTTCATTCATCAATTCGATAAATTTAAGGATAGTCTTACGGTAAAAGGTATTACAAACAATCAAGAATTTGTTTTAGAAAATATTGATGAAGTAATAAGCAATACAGGAACAAGACCAGATTTTAGTTTTTTACGAGAAATTCGTTTTGATGCAGATGCTTCTGTTGAAAGTGTACCTGAATTAGCAGAATTAATTGATCCAAATATTCATAGTTGTGGTACAGTTAGACCACACGGAGAGGCAGTTTTAAGACAAAGAGAAAAGGATTTTTATATTGTAGGTATGAAAAGTTATGGTAGAGCACCAACTTTTTTGATGGCTACAGGGTATGAACAAATTCGTTCAATTGTTGCTTACATGAATGGCGATTTTGAGGCAGCAAAAGATGTTCGATTAGAATTACCTGAAACAGGCGTTTGTAATTCTGGTATTGGAGGTGGAGGCGATAGTTGTTGTGGTGGAAATGGTTGTGATGTTCCCGCTACAAATGAAGATGAAGATACAAGTTGTGATACAGCGTGTGGCACAGAAGAGAAAGTGAAAGAAACACAATCTTCTTGTTGCTCTACTACTTTAATAACAGATAATTCTTCTTGTTGTTAAACAAGATAAAGTTTTATAAAGAATTTAAAAAGAACGTAACATTAAAAGGCGTTCTTTTTTCATCTTTTGCAATGGCATTTGCAGGACTAGGAGATGCTTTATTATATCTTGTTTTACCAATTTATGGAGAAGAAATGGGTTTTTCTGTTTTTTGGATTGGTGTTTTTTTATCAATAAATAGATTTGTTCGAATTCCTGGTAATGCTTTTGTAGCCTTTTTAATTTCTAAAAAAGGCTACAAAAAAGTAATGCTTATTGCCACTTTTTTTGCAATGTTAACTACATTTTTTTATGGATTTAAAATTGGTATATTTTTATTTCTAATATCAAGAATAATCTGGGGTTTGTCTTATGCCACAATGCGTGTAAGCTCTTTGGCTTATGCTTCTGAAGCGATTAAAAGCAAAAATGTAATGTTTGGCTTGGTTCAGAGTATTAAAACTTCTGGAGCAGTCTTGGCTTTGTTTGTTGGCTCTTATCTTATAAAAATTTATAGTGTAAATATTTCTTTTATCGTTTTAGGAAGTTTAAGCTTTTTAGGTGTTTTTTTTGCTTATAAATTACCTAATATTAAAATAGAGACATCAAAAATAAGCCTTAAAAAAATCTTGAGTTTCTCAATACTAAATATTCTCACATTTTTTACGTCCTTTATTATAGATGGTGTTTTGGTGGTAACTATTAGCAAACTATTATTCAATTATACGATTGCCGAACTAGTTATAGTTGTAAGTGGGTATTTATTATTTCGTAAGCTATGTTCTGCTGTTATTTCAGTTTTTTCTGGATGGGTTTCTGATAGATTTGGCGTTTTATTAGTTTTTAAAATTGCTCTTATTTTTGTTTTGGGTAGTCTATTATTAATCTTAGTAAATTATATAGAAGTCGGTATTGTTATTGCTTTTTTATTCAATAGTATTATTGTAGCAATGCTACCTTCTGTTGCTTTAAAATTCAATAATAAAAATAAACTTACCACCTTAACTTCTATTACAACTTGGTGGGATATTGGTGCTGCAAGTGGTACGTTAACTGGTTTATCTTTAATTTATTTGGTTGGTTATCATTGGCTTTTTGGAGTGCTATTTGGATTACTTTTAGTTTCAATTTCAATTTTCTTTAAAAAATCTGCGTCTTTTTCTAAGTCTAAGCATCTGTAAATAAAATAACATAAAAAGATATAAAATGAATGATAAAAAATTAAATTGTTGTGGTACTGATAATTCAGAGTGCAATACACAAGAAGCAAACTGCTGTACAACAGAAAAAAAATCTATAGGGAATAAGAAAAAAGCAGGATTAGGTATTTTATTAATAGCCTTAATATTTGCTGCAGCATCTGCATTTACAACAGATGATCCGAATGAAAAAGCAAATTGCAGTACAGCAGAAACAAGTTGTGAGACTTCTTGCGACACTGAAAGTGAAGAAAGTAATTGTTGTTCAAAATAAAAACAAAATATGTTAGAAACTATACAACAATGGACAAATAGTGTCATTGAAACACAATTAAATTCACCACTTTTTTTTGTAGCTATTTTGCTTTTAGGATTTATTGCAGCAATTGGCTCTTGTTGCAACTTAGGAGTAATTGGGGCAGTAACAAGTTATGCAGGAACTCAAACAAAAAAAGAGAATAAGAAATCCTTTTTGAGTACAGGGTTTTCATTTTTAATC
>JAMONB010000365.1 GCA_027066745.1 Flavobacteriaceae bacterium | reverse complement strand
ATACCTGATTTTAATAAATCTACAATCATTAATTTAAATTCGTTGTCATATCTTTTTGCCATAATTCAAATATAGTTTTTACTCTCTATAAAATCGTAACATCAAAGGTAGACACTTCAGTCTCAACTTCCTCATGTACAACAACAACAAAATTTTTCATATTGCCGATCGCTCGTTTTTGTTTGTCAGCATCAGAACTGTTTTTTGCAGCATCAATTAAAGAGCCAGTCATCGACTCAAATGCACCTGAATTTGCATCTGAAAAATCCTGTTCTAATAATTTTCCAATTTGATAAGGAGCATACTTATCATCAACAAATGTATTTACATCTTTCTTCATTCTAGTAAATAAAATAGTGACTAGCGCTTTGTGTGCTTGATACGCATTTACAACATCTCTACCAACAGTTGCTGATAATTCTACTGATTCTTTAGGTACAACTGCACAAGATGTAATCAGTGCAATTATGGATAATAACGATAAAATCTTCTTCATAATTTGTTATTTAGTTTTATTGTTCAAAATTCTAATTCTCAATTTTTGGATTATTTGAATCTATGTGTTCTAAAATCCAAGGTTTATAGGCGGGTTCTCTCTTATTTTCATTGTTTTTGGTTCTTTTAAAAACACTTTCGTGTATGTGCGGTTCTCTGTGAGTTTCTGTATTCCAAGTTCTTTTTGCCCGTTTGAATATTTTCCCAATGAATCCTTTTTGTTCATTGTGCATCATTCCATTGATATTTTGTGAACTATTTATTAAATTTTTGTGCAATTGGGATTTGTTATAGATAATTAAGCCTTTGTCAATGGCTTCTCGTGTCATCCATTTTAATGAAATGTCAGATAAATCATCTTCTTCATAACCTCCACCAACATCAGTATGTACACCCGCAAACCAAACTTGTTTTAGTTTATCAACCATTGAGTTATTGCTTATAGTATCCCAAAAAACTGGATGAAAAGTTTTTCTTTCATCATCAATAGCTAAGGCGTGACGTGCAAATTTTATGCTTTCACTTAAATTGAAGGAGTGGAATTTATGCGAGAAAAAAGTGTCAAGGATTACACTTAATCCTTTAGATGGAATTCCTAAAGCAGCAACAGTATCCCAAACACCCACAAATTCTATGTTACACCACATTGTATGGTGCTTATTAATAAAAGCACTAGCTTTAATTATATGATTCTTTTTTTTATAAATGGTAAAGGCTTCTTTAATAAGATCGACTCTAGATTTTGGTAAAATTCCGAATAAATGAATAAAACTTGACAAGCTTCTAACAGTAGCTGCCCCTTCGGCTAAAACCAAAAAGATATATTTTATCTCCTGCTTCAAAGTTTTCAAAAATAAACTTATAGCATTCTAAAATATTTTTTGAGAATCCACTGCCAAAAAGGGATCCTGTCACTTTTTTAATATCGGTCCCTAAGCCAGGATCATAATAGGCAATTTGTCTACTGGTTCTGTCTTCAATCATGTTGAATAACTTGTATACATTGGTATTACTACCCACACCACCTTTTTGGTTGGTTCCATCACAAAAAACAATTATGTTTTTCCCCATTGTTAGTCTTTAACTTTTAAATTATATTTAGAGTAAAAGTTTACTTTTTTCATTACAAACCCTACAAGGTTTGCTATCTGAACTATTAGACCATACCCTTCATGTTTGATCACACCTATCTCAATTTACAATCACTTCAGTTGAGCTAATTTGCTTGATTATAGTAATTTTCATTTTTATGTTTCATTTCTCTGGACTATCATCAAAAAATTATGAGTTCTTATCTTAAAAAAAATTCTATTTTCAGAAAATCACAAATATTAAAATCTATTTTATTACAGTAAAACCGTAATTTTTAAAATTTCAGTAATGATTTAATAGACAATTACATACATAAAAAAAGTGGTTGAGATTATCTTAAAACAAAACACCACCTCTTTTTAAGAGGTGGCGAAAATTGCTATGAAAAAGATTGGAACGATGTTCCAATTGGTAGTAAATATAAAAAATATAATTAAAACTATAGATGGTTATTTGTGTTTAAATTTGATTCAAGCTGAAGTAGATTGATTATTATCTAATTAAACTAAAATGCCCATTTCTTATTTTTCTACTTCCATTAGTATCCATTAGTTCAACTGTAAACCAATAATCAAAAGATGGAAGCATAGTGGACTTATTATATTAGACTGGACATAAAGTTGCGAGAATTAGAGTTACATAAATTAACTTTTATTCATTATTACGGCTTTACCGTAATATTTATTTTAAAAAAAACAATTAATTTACTGCGTTAAAATAAGGGGAAATTTTTTTTGAAAAAGATAGTGCTAAATGGAAGTATAAAAAGCTTTATTTAAAAATAAAAAAGAGGGTTAAATAAACCCTCTTTTTTTTGCTTCGAGCAATAATTGTTCATCATCACCATTAACATTAAATAGTTGCTTAATGTAGTTTTTTCTTTTTTCAATAGCACTTAATGATAATGGAATGTAATCTACTAAGTTTTTGGTTTTCACTCCTTTTGACAAATGAAAGATTATTTTTTTATGATATTCATCTAAAAGCTCATCATTCAAAATAATTTTATCTTTAATTTTTTGTACCGTCTTACTATAAAATTGTTTTCCTTGTATAATAGTTTCGAAAGCATTTAGGATTATTTTAGAGGTGCTATCGCTTTTAATTAAAATACCATGATGTGGTACTGTTTTTATAATATTATTTAATCTATGTGGGTTATCAAACATTGTTGAAATAATAATCTTTGTTTGAGGAAATTCCTTATTAATAAGTTGTGCGATATCTTCGCCTGAGGTTATTGCTCCATCTTGAGAAGGTGGCAACTGAATATCTATAAAAACTACATCAAAGGGTTTGCTTAGTTTTGCTTTGTTAATTGCTTTAACGGCTTGGTCGCAAGAATTAGCTTTAAGAATTCGAAGTTTATAATCTTTAATTTTTGATAATACATTTTTATAACCTTCTATAATTGAATGATGGTCATCAATAATTAAAATATCTAATTCTTTTTGCATAGTAATTTATTTTATAGCGGAATTTTCATTATTACTTCTGTTCCACTACCTAGACTTGATATGAATTCAACCTTACCTTTTAAAGATTTTGCTCTAGATCTTATATTTTTTTGACCTATTCCAGTGTTTTTGCTTTTGCTAGCATACCCTAAACCATTGTCTTTAACTTTTAGGATTAAATTTCCATCCTCTTTATAAAACTCAATTTTCACTTTTGTAGCTTTCGCATACTTATGTATATTTTGAAGTGCTTCTTGTAGTATTCGATAACAATTAATTTTAATACTATTTGATATGTTTTCCCAGTCTGTTAAGTTATTAAAATTTAATTCACATTCAAAATTACCAATTTTACTTTGCTTTGCTATTAATTGTTCAACTAACTTTCTAAAACTAGTATTGGAATTGAACAAACTTGTTTTAAGGTTGTGTGAAATTTTTCGAATATCTTCTTCTATTATTTGTATCTCTTCAATATGTTCTTCACGTTCTTTAATCTCTTTTTCTGTTGTACAATCATTCAGGCTATCTAAACTTAACCTGGTTCCGAATAAACGACCAAGAATCCCATCATGTAATTCTTCAGCAATGCGTTCTTTTTCTTTGTTACTTCCTTCTTGGAATTTTGATTGTTGAGAAAGCATTAGGTTGTAAATTTCTACATTGGCTTCGTCTTGTTTTTGATTAAAATGGAGTTCTTTGTTTTTTGATCGCTGCTTCATATTTATAAAAAGAAGTATACTGAAACTTGTCCCAATTCCTGAAAATAATATAACCCACCATTTCTTTTTTGACTCTGCTTCCTTTTCTTGAGTTATTTCATCCGTTTCATATGCGATGCGTGTAAATTTTTCGCGGATGACACGTTCATGTTGTTGGAGGCTATCGGATAGTTGAATATGACTTAGAAGGTGTTCTTTTCCTTTTTCGGGAGATTCTATTTTTGAAAGTAACAGGTAAGATTGTAATAAGTCTATGTTATTCTTTGAAGATTTCGATAAATCTTTTGCTATAATACAATGTTGCAATGCAATTAAACTATCGCCTTTTGATAAGAAATATTCTGTTAAATGAAGATTACTAGATATAATGCCATCAATCATTTGTAAGCTATCACGAATTTTTAGAGACTTGTAAAATAGATTCGGCAAATCGGAATAATCTTCATTCTTAAATTTAGAATATGCCAAATTATCAATTAAAACTGCGTAAATATCAGGATAAATATTCTGAATATTCTTGGTTGCTAATGCATTATTAAAATATTCAATTGATTTAATATAATCTTCTTTATTTTGATAAGTGATTCCGATACCATTTAGAGCAGTTAGCTCTAGTTTTTCCACATTATTTAATTTAGAGAGATACTCTAGCCCCTCTTTTCTATATTTAATTGATTTGTCAAAATCTTTTAATTGATTTGCAATAAATGCTAAATTGTTGTAACAAAGAAAAAGGGTATAATATTCTTTTCTATTTTTTAAAATTGAAATTGCTTTAATTGTATGTATTTCACTACTTATATAATCCTTTTCATCGGACTGAATTGCGGCCAAATTATACCTCATTTCAGCTTTATCTATTACACTACCAAATAAATCATAGTCTTTTAAAGCTTTATTATAGTAGTAAAAAGAACTATCATTATTATATTTGATACGATAATAATAACCTAAATTAGAATTTGCTCTTGCCCTAATTATGGTATCTTTATTTATTAAAGGTATTTGTAATACTTTGTGATTGATTATTCTGAAATCATCTAAATTTCCTAAAATCAAATTGTTGTATGCACTTTCTATATATAAACGAATTTTTAAAGAATCATTGTCAAGCTTTTCAATATTCTCATTAGCTTCAACTAAAGATTTTTTTCTAATTGAGTCTGGCAAAGTATTGTTTCTAGATGTTTCTAAAAGGTTCTCGACATTTTCAATTGATTTGTTTTTTTGAAAAGTTAGAGGAGAATTATTGATACAACTAATTATAATAGGTATGATAAAAATTAGTGATAGAGTTCTTCTAAACATTAGTATAACTATATTAATGCAAAATAGCATAAATTTAATTAAATCTCTGAAATTAAAACTAAAAGTTTTAAAAAGAATTAAGTAATATAAAAACCTTGTCTAACTACAAACAAGGTTTTTAATCTTTTTAAATTACCCTCCATTTTTAGGGTCTTTTGGTGGTGTAGGGGGCAATGGATCATTACCTGTATCATTCTGGAATGTTTCCTTATTATTAATTAACATTTGTAATTCTTCATCGGTTTCAGTATTACTACAAGATATAAATAGGGTGCTACATAATAATATAGCTGGTATAAAACGTATTAATTTCATTATTTGTGTTTTTTAAAATTAGACAATAGTCTCCCTGCCCATTTATTTGAATGGATTTCAATAGCATTTTGGAAAACTTGAACTAATCAATGTGGGAAGTCATTGATTTTAAGTAGAAATTGAATTGTAGACTAATTTTCCCTAATCGGTTTACCTTCCTATTCTACACTTTTTTGAAGCTTCAATTATTCAATCGAAATGATTAATTAATCGGTTTGTACAGTTCAAAACTAAGTATTAACCCTAATTTTAAATACAATTTAAGTGTGCGTTTTGTACTTGTATCTATGGGAATAGCGTATTAACCAATTTGAATGGCGAATGGTTATTCTGTATAATTTTTATACTAAGTTTATTTGCTGCGGGTAACTCTCAAAGTTTCCATTTGACCATAAGTTTTTAATTTCTAACATTTTGGATTTAAGGGATTTTGAAAAGGGTACTAAGTTCTTTGTATATTTTAAAGAACATTGAAATTTACTGAAGTGTATTTTTGTAATGTATTTGATGTTAATCATATAACTCTTATGAATACGTGTGAATATTTTAGGAAGGTCAGTTTCAAAAGTTTTTAATGTTTTGTAGGAGGTAACCATTGTACCATCTTTTAAATAAAAGTCTGTAGTATTATTATCAGCTTTTAAATAAACTATATCATCCACCAACAAAAATCTATATTCTGTAAATGATTTTAAACATATTGAGGCTATATCTGGCTGTTTATTTTCAAATTTCATTAACGATTTTTTTAAATCGAAATAATGGAGTGGTTTTAAAATATAATCGAAGACACCATTTTTAATTGCTTCATAGGATTGAGCTGTAGAAGTGTTCATTGCAATAAATTGAGGTAACCAATTTAAAAATTGGTATACTTCAGGAATTATTGAGAAAGAAGATTGTTTTGTAACACCTTCAACTAATTCTGTATCGAAAAAGACAAGATGTGGCAATTGATCTAAAATTAAATTAATCGCGTCTTCTTTGTTTCTTGCAATACCTACACAGCTATAATTTGTATATTTTCCTAGTTGCTGCTGTAATTCTTCTATAGCATCCATTTGAGAATCTACAATAACATATTTGTAATTTTTTGAAGAATATAGCATTTTCTTTAACTAGTTAATTATATGCTTTAAAAGTATCTCTAGTTTTGATAATTTAATTACGGTTAAACCATAGAATTAATTTTAAAATAAATGCCCTTAACTAAAGAATTAAATTATTGTTATTACTGCTTTGAGGAGATAATTTAATGCACTCAATCTTCTAATATAATAATCTGAAGTGTCTACCTTTGATGTTACGATTTTATAGAGAGTAAAAACTATATTTGAATTAGAAAAACTACCAAAAAAATTGCAAGATTGGTATTTGTTGTCATTTACAGACTTTGTAAAAGAATTAAAAAAGAAGAAAATTAAGTTATCGTTGCAACA
>JAMONB010000364.1 GCA_027066745.1 Flavobacteriaceae bacterium | reverse complement strand
ATTGATAAAATCTTAGATAATAAAGAAAATTTAGATAGCTATTCTGACAATTTAGCCGATATTGATTTGCATTTTTTACATCAAAATATTGAAGGATCTTCTGACTATGGATTATAATTATTTCTATTTTAAGTAGTCAAAATTAGCAATCATCAATTCCGCTAGGAGTATGTAAAAACATGAAAAAGAGAAAAATAATTCCATATAATCCTAAATTAAAAAAACTAGCAAGACAATTACGTAACAATGCTACAAAAGCAGAAATCATTTTATGGCTTAAATTAAAGGGGAAGCAAATCTATGGTTATGATTTTCATCGACAAAAGCCAATAGATAATTATATTGTTGATTTTTTTTGTAATGAATTGATGATTGCCATTGAAGTCGATGGCTATTCTCATGAACTAATTAAAGTTTATAACAAAGATGTGAAAAAAGAGAAGAGATTAAATGAATTAGGAATTACAGTTTTACGATTTTCAGATTATCAAGTTCTAAAAGAAATGGATAATGTGTTACGTACTATAGAATGGTTTATCTTTGAGTTTGAAAAACACACCCCTAACCCCTCTCTAGAGGGGAATTAGTACGATTTACCATTATAAATAATAACAAAAAGTGAAGCCAAAAGAATTAGAAGAATATTTTAAGAGTGATAAATCTGACTGGTATCATATAGATAATGAAGGTTATAAAGAATGGAATACCAAAAAAGTAAAAGAATTTTGGAAAAGAATTCGCTCAAAAAAAGATAGTAATTATAGAGATTATATTTTCCCAAAATTTGAAAGAGATAGACCTATTTTTGAATTTTGGAAACGTCAAGAATCAAAAAACAATGAAAATATAATAGGCTCTTTGTCTAATATCCATCAAGATATCACAACTACTTTTGACGAAAATGAAGGAATGTTTCTTTCAAAATCTACAAATTTTTGGAATAAAGGTAAATGTAGAATTTTTACAAATGATGTTGATTTTTCTAATGTAGAATTTTTAGATAATACAAGTTTTAATTTTGTTCTATTCCTTGGAGATTTAACTTTCTCCTATACTGTTTTTCACCACAATTGTTCTTTTTCTCATTCGCAATATTTAAAAAAAGTTAACACTAATGATTCAGAGTTCAAAGGGGAAATCGATTTTCATAATTCTCTTTTTGTGAGTGAAGTTTTTTTTTCTAGTAATAAATTTTTAAATGATTTTAATATTAGTAATTCCTTTTTTAATGTAGATGCAATTTTTATGGGCAACTCGTTTAAAGGAAATGAAGTTGATTTCTCTGACTTAATATCTAAAAATTTAGTTTTAATAGCCAGTTCTGAATTTTTAAGTACTGAAATTGATTTTTCATATTCTGTTTTTAATGAGATGAAATTTTTCGATGTGACTTTTATGGGGGTAGTAGGTTTTGATGAAATCAAGTGTAAGGCGAATTTTATAGACGTAAATTTTAAATGTGGAGCTAATTTTTCTGATTTAGAAAACTCTGAATTACGTTTTGAAAGGTGTGATTTAACAAATGATATAGTGTTTAGTTACTGTAATATAGAGCTAATCACTTTTAATTATTCTGAAATTAGCCAAATTTCTTTTTTGAATTGTATATGGAAAGTAACGAATAGGTTAATTCTTAAAGATGAAAAGAGTATGGTCGAAGGTGAAGAATTTAAAAATATTGAAACTTTATATCGACAGTTAAAGAGAAATTTTGATGGTAAAAAAGATTGGGAATTATCAGGTCTAGCTTACATCAGCGAAATGGAAATGAGAAAGAAAAGGCTATGGAATGAAGGGAAATACTATGAATGGTTTATCTATTGGTTTTATAGCTTTTTTGGTGGTTATACATTAGACTTTAAAAAACCAATAGTTAGTTTAATCGTCTTAGTATTATTCTCTTCTGTAATTTATTATTTTATTGATTATGATATTACACGAGCAATGCAGAGAGGCATAAAAGGAGCGATACCTTATGTAGGTATAAATTTTGAAAAACCCTTTGAAGATAATTGGCTAATTGTAAGGAATATTGAATTATTATTAAGTGGTACTTTTTTGACTTTCTTTATTCTTGCTTTAAGAAAAAGGTTTAAACAATAATGAAATGTTATGGTATTTACAATTTTTCAAGAAGAGCAAAAAAATATAACGTTGAATAAAAACTAAATGATTAAAGTTAGCAATCATCAATTCCCCTCTAGAGAGGGGCTAGGGGTGTGTAAAAAATAAATCATGAATACTGAAAATCTTACTAAAGAATTAAAATTTAAAGCCATTAGAAGTAGTGGCCCTGGCGGACAACATGCTAATAAAGTCTCATCAAAAATTGAATTGACTTTTGATCTTGAAAACTCTGTGGAGTTGAATACTACTCAAAAAGAACTCTTGCTTAAAAACTTAGCAAATCGGCTAACCAAAGAAAATATTTTGATTCTTTTTTGCGATGAAAGTAGAAGTCAGCATAAAAACAAAGAGATTGCAATTAAAAGATTCCTTGAAATTATTAAAACTGGACTCAGAAAACCGAAACTTAGAAAAGCTACAAAACCATCTAAATCATCAGTAAAAAAACGTTTGGATAATAAAAAACGAGCTTCTATAAAAAAATTGAGTAGAAAAAAACCTGATTTAGATTAAAAAATACAATGTCACTTTTCTTTCATTTTTAACAAAAATTCTCCCATTTTTTGATGAACAATTTGTACCGCTTTTAAAGGTCTAATCATAACCTTCAGATCTACAAGTTTATTTTCTTCATTAAAAGTAAGTATATCAACACCTTCTATAGAAACTCCATCTATTATCGTCTTAAATTCAAGTACAGTATAATTAGCATTTGACAATTCTTTTACATATTCAAAATCATCATTTGCAATTATCTGCCCAGCTGCAATAAGGTACATTTTTACAATTTCTTTTCCTTGTTGAGGTGTCCAAACTACAGGTGAATGAAATACAACCTCTTTTGCAAGAAAATCTTTTAAAAGTCGCCCATCTTTAGATGCCACAAATTGGTGCCATAATGCTAATCCTTTTATTCTTTTCATAATAGTTAGAATTAATAAACCTAATTTGACTTTGTTTAATAACTTTTTAGCTACGAACTATAATAAAGTCTTTTAAATCTGACCCTAAAATAGTTGCTAATTCTTTAAAATTATTCTTTGATGTTTTTGTAAACAAAAACCCAAAAACTGGAAATTTATGATAGTCAACTTTCCGCAATTCTAAAGTCTTTTCAAAACTATTTTTTAATTTATTATAATCAAACGATTCTATTTGACTTGCACTATATTCTGTGGCGTTATTCAAAATAATAACACTGTAAAAAGAGTCATCTTGTCTTTCTATAATAACATCCCAATTAGGTTCTTTTTGTTCAAAAAAGTAAAGATACGGATTAAACCCAAAAGCATGATACGCTAAATCTGCTGTAGTACACCATCCACCAAAACGCATTGGATTACCTTCAATTGGAATAATCTTTCCTTTGTTGATTCTAATTTCAATATGTAAAGGAAAATTTGTTAACCCAGCTAAAGTGTTTAATTGGATTAAGAATTCTAAGATTTTTGGTTTTAACTTTTTAATTAACGTAGTTGATGTAAAATAAAGGCGATCACTCACATCTGCATTAGACGAAAATTGATGTTCCATAACATTCAAAATCACAGGTTTTCCTTCGGAATTAAAATAACAATCAATTGCATATTCTTCTCCTTCAATAAAGGTTTCTATAATAAACTCTGTCGCATTCATTACTTCTAAAGGATAAATAGCATTTGCAGATTGTATTTCTATTGCTAATGCTTCTAAAACCGTATGCCATTCGTCCAGTGTTTTTACAATATGTACACCTAAACTAAAAAAACCAACATTTGGTTTTACTACAAAAGGAATAGGTAGCGAATCTAAATCAATATCTTTTAAATTTTTATAAGCCACTTTTTTATAATAAAAACTTGGAAACATTTTTGAAACTAAAGTTCTAAATTTTCCTTTATTTTTAAACAGCTCAATTTGTTTAGGTAATTCCGTTTTACTCAGATTTTTACTAATCCAAGCAATAGCATTTTCAGAATTTGTATATACTATTTTTTGATTGTTAACCAATTTAACAGCCTCATCATCTGATAAAAGAGTTGTTTCTTTCTCAGAAAAAAGAGTTTTTGATAGAGACGTTTTCAATACTGGAATTTGATTTTTACATATAGTGTCTATTAAAAAATCTGAAACATACGGTTTGTCTAGAATAATCATTCTCTTATTTTTTATACAAAAGTAAATAGAATTTTTATCGATTAATTCAAAATTCATTTATAACTTTGCCCCAATCTTAAAAGGGGTGCTTATATTATAATGTAGGCTGAGATTACACCCATTGAACCTAGAACAGATAATGCTGTTTAGGGAGGCGATAATCGCCATTATTTAATTATTTTAACCAAAGAATAATTACCTCTTTTTATTCGATTATTAATTTATAATCGTATGAAATTTATTTTCAAAAATTTATTTTTATTCTTGACATTACTTGTATTATCGGTCAATGTAATTGCACAAGAATATGCTGTTTCAGGAACCGTAACTGATGAAAACGGACAACCTTTACCTGGTACTGCTATAATTATTAAAGGAACTGATAAAGGAACTACTTCAAATTTTGATGGTCAATATGAGTTAAAGCTCGAAAAAGGAAAATATACTTTAACTTTTAGCTTTATGTCGCAACCTATTGAAAGGTCATTTTACCTTACTAAAGATAAAATTTTAGATATTCAAATTGGGCAAGAACCAAAAAAACTTGACGAAGTCATTGTCAAAGCTGTCCGTGTGGATGCTGAATCACCCATAACACATTCCAATATTGATAAAGAAGCGTTAGAAAAAAGAAATCTTGGACAAGATATTCCTATCCTAATGAACTATCTCCCTAATGTAGTTACTACAAGTGATGCTGGTGCAGGTGTAGGTTATACTGGTATTCGTGTTCGTGGTAGTGATGCATCAAGAGTCAATGTAACCATCAACGGAATTCCGTATAACGATGCTGAAGGGCAAGGTACTTTTTGGGTTGATTTACCTGATTTTTCTTCGTCTGTAGAAAATTTGCAATTGCAACGTGGTGTGGGCACATCTACAAATGGCTCTGGAGCTTTTGGTGCTAGTTTAAACTTATTAACCGATGCTGTTTCTGAGCACTCTTTTGGAGAAATTGCAAACTCTTTTGGTTCATTTAACACTAAAAAACACAATTTAAAATTCAGTACAGGCTTAATCAATGAACATATAGAAATTGCTGGTAGACTTTCTAAAATTGCTTCTGATGGTTATGTAGACAGAGCAACATCCGATTTAAAATCGTATTTTTTACAAACCTCATATATTGATGACAATACTCTAATAAAAGCATTGGCTTTTGGCGGACAAGAAATCACCTATCAAGCATGGTTTGGTATTGATGCTGAAACTTTGGCAACCAACAGAACTTTTAATCCTGCAGGGCAATACACAACTAAAGATGGCAAGACCAAATTTTATGATAATGAAGTAGATCATTACCGTCAAGACCATTACCAGTTTCATTGGAATGAGCGTTTTAACAATTATTGGTCAAGTAATCTTGGCTTAAATTACACGCATGGTAAAGGCTATTATGAACAGTATAAAGAAGATGAAGATTTTGCTGATTATAATTTTAGTCCATTAGAATTGGGTGGGCAAACTATTGATAAAACCGATATCATTAGACGTAGATGGTTAGATAATGACTTTTATGTCATCAATGCAAATGCAAATTATAAAAAAGATAAAATTGATTTTATTTTCGGAGGTTCATATAGTTTTTATGATGGCAATCATTTTGGAGAAGTGATTTGGGCAGAATATACTGGTGAATCAGAAATTAGAGATCGATATTATTCTGGAAATGGTAAAAAAACAGACATCAGTATTTTTTCTAAAGCGACCTACAAAATCAATGCTAAATTTAGCCTTTACGGAGATTTACAGGGACGGTTTGTAAATCATAAAACTACAGGATTAACCTCTGATAGGATTCTATTGAAAATTGATGAAGATTACCAATTTTTTAATCCAAAAGCTGGGCTTACCTATAAAATTAATGCTCAAAACCAACTTTATACTTCTTATGCTAGAGCCAATAGAGAACCGAGAAGAAGTGATTTTGAAAATGGTATCACCAAACCTGAAAAGCTTAATGATTTTGAATTGGGTTATCGTTTAAATAATAACAAAATTAAAGTTAATTCTAATGTGTATTATATGCATTACAAAGACCAAATGGTCCTTACGGGTCAATTGGATGATGTAGGTGCTCCAATACGAACTACAAGTGGTAAAAGTTATCGGTTAGGTTTAGAAATAGACGCCTCATTAACCTTGAATAAGAAATTTATTATACAGCCAAATATTGCATTTAGCAGTAATAAAAATAAGGATTTTATCACTTCAAAAGATGGTAAATTAGTCAACTTAGGAGATACTGATATTTCGTTCTCACCAGACATTGTTGTCGGAAATAATTTCACCTATCGACCTCTTAAAAATTTACAATTCTCTTTATTATCAAAATATGTAGGGAAACAATATATGAGTAATACTGATGCTGATTTTTCAGTATTGGATAGTTATTTTATCAATGATATTAATATTGTTTACGAACTTAAAACAAAAAAAGTTTTTAAATCAATAGTTATTTCTGCTTTAATTAATAATGTTCTTAATCAAAAGTATGTTTCTAATGGCTATTATTATACCTATGATGACACTTGGTCTAATCCAGGAAATACAACAACCATTGAAGGATCAGGGTATTATCCACAAGCAACAACTAACTTTTTGGTTGGAATTACGCTGAAGTTTTAAAATCCCATCCCTAACCTTTCCCTAAGGGAAGGGGATTTGATTCTAATAAAATAATGGGTTTCCTTCCCTTTGGGATGGGC
>JAMONB010000363.1 GCA_027066745.1 Flavobacteriaceae bacterium | reverse complement strand
AGGAGTTCCTTTTGGCATTAGGTTTTGAATGTCTATCCCTCCAAAAAAACATAGCTTATCACCATAATTATCTTTTAAAAACTGAGGATCCATCCCTTCGGCTAATGGCTGAATCGGGTTAAGAATATCCAATCCAATTTCAGCAAAATCATCAATTATCGGAATAATTGATCCGCAACTATGCCAAGCAATTTTTATAGCTGGATTCACTTTTCTAAATTCCTCAAACATCCATTTGATACGGGGTTTAAAAACTTCTCTCCACATGTCAGGAGAAATCATCATACCTCTTTGCGTACCAAAATCGTCTCCTGCCCAGATAATATCAACGCCCATTTCAATTAATTTACAGCCTATAGCAGTATTAATTTTCATGATTCTATCAAATAAAGCAAATACATATTCTTCGCCCATGGCTAAATCCATCAGCATTTTCTCCATACCCATTAAATACCACGAAGTTTCAAAAAATGAAGTTTCTAAATCTGCTACAATAGCATATTTATCTCCATATTTTTTTATGGCTGCTGCTGCTGCATCAAATCTTCCTGCTGCCATTGGGTCTGGCCAATTGTAATTTTCAATATCTTCAATAGATTTCGCATGTGCTAATGGGTATTCAAAAAACTCAAAGTAAATCCCAACATCAATAAATTTCATTCCCCATTCATTAGTAGATACCTTCAGCTCTTTATCAATAATTTTTGTTGGAAAATTTGTAGGTGCCGTAGCTGCAACTCCCACACAATCATTACCCATTTTTGTCAATAATTCCATATGAGAAATCCGTGTAGACAACATAGAATCTAAAGGTTCTTCATATGGCACGTTCATATGCTTAGACATTTTCTGTGCAGCTTCTGGCGTTAATGTCATAAATATTGGTGGTCTATCTACTTCCTCTCCATTTAGTGCTTTTAGTACTCTATCTCTTGGTTTCATACGATTAATTGGGTCTTTCGAATCAGTTAAAGATAACAAGATACGTATGTCTTTTTATATAGTTGTCCTGTAGTATCCTGTAAAAGAAACCACTATAGATTTAAAATTCGTAGTTTTAAATAAAAGAATGTAATTATTTCTTGACATTACTCTAATATCAAGTTACCTTTTACCGAATTGGGCTTATCATTGTGATACTCTTGAACCACCTCATTTGTTATCTTACCAGTACTCCAAACTCCACAGCCCAAAAGCAACGACCCCATATTGCTTATTTAACTTAGAAAATTCCTGCTGCAAAAATCAAGACAATGAGTCATTTTAAAACTACCGAAATATCAGACCCAAATTTTGAAAGTAATAACCTGATATTTATTACTGTAAAATTTAAAAAAAGAGAGGTGGTATTTGTATTTTGTATCTGAAGCAGTGCCTTTGTCTAAACTTTAGTTACCTCTCCAAATTGCACCCAAGTAGTTTCATTATCAGTATACTTGTGTAATAAATACACCACAGAATAACTACGATGAGATGTCTTATAATCTTTGAGGAAGGTAGATTTAAAAATTTACTTTACTTTTAAATTACACTATCCATAGAAAGTATATCTATCTCACAAATAATAAGTATAGCGAATTATTTTAATATATATGTGCATAAATAAGTTGATTGGATTACCTTATTTCTAATATTTAGAAAATCACCATAGGCAGTTTAATAGAAAAAATCAATATAGTATTTAAAATCTTAATATCTTTAAAGACAAAATAAATGAACTGGTAAGTATGATTGCTAAAAAAAAATTAGAGAATACTTTTGATGCCATTGTAATTGGCTCTGGCATCAGTGGAGGCTGGGCAGCAAAAGAACTTTGTGAAAAAGGGCAAAAAACACTTGTTCTAGAACGAGGTAGAATGGTAGAGCATATTAAAGATTATCCTACAGCAATGCTAAACCAATGGGATTTTAAACATCGACAAACCATACCTTACAAAGTAAAAGAAGAGAATCCAATACTTAGTAAATGTTATGCCTATAATGAAGGAACCGAACACTTTTTTGTAAAAGATAAAGAACATCCTTACATTCAAAAAAAGCCATTTGATTGGATTAAAGGATATCAAGTAGGAGGCAAATCGCTAATGTGGGCTAGGATGACACAACGTTGGAATAAAGAAGATTTTAAATCAAATAAAAATAATGGAATTGCCATTGACTGGCCAATTAGATATAACGACATTGCCCCATGGTACAGTTATGTAGAGAAATTTGCTGGAATAAGTGGTGATAAAGATGGACTAGCACAAATACCTGATGGTGAATTTTTACATGGAATTGATAATGTTGATAGAAGAGTTTTAAATCAGCATTTAAGCGAAATGATTACTGATGGTCTTTTGACAAAAAAACATTCAATGTATTACCTCCAAGAGCTGAATATAAATTAACCTGTTTAGGTCAAAAGTTGGTTGATGTGCTTTGGGATTTAAATGATTGGGGAAAATTACTTCTTGATGAGCGTTAATTCTAATTGACTATAGCGAAGAACGCCATATACAAATATAGAAAGAGGCAACTTTTAAAATTGCCTCTTTCTTATTAAATACTACTACTTTTAACTGATGATAGGTTTGACTTATGATTAAATTATGTCAAATCTATCAAGGTTCATTACTTTAGTCCATGCAGCAATAAAGTCTTTTACAAACTTTTCTTTTGAATCATCACTTGCATAAAATTCTGCTAGTGCTCTCAGTTCAGAGTTTGAACCAAAGATTAAGTCTGCTCTGGTTGCTGTCCACTTATCTGCTCCTGTTTTGATATCTTTTCCTGCAAATTCTTCTTTAGTGTCTGATGTAGCTTCCCATTTTACACTCATACCTAATAGATTAACAAAAAAAGCATTGGTAAGTTTGTCTTTATTGGTTGTAAATATTCCTTTTTTACTTCCATCAAAATTTGTGTTTAATGCACGCATGCCACCCACTAAAACAGTCATTTCAGGAGCTGTGAGTGTTAATAATTGTGCTTTGTCTACCAACAATTCTTCTGTTGAAAGTGTATATTTTGTTTTTAAATAATTACGAAAACCATCTGCCATTGGCTCAAGAAGTTCAAAAGATTTAATGTCAGTTTGTTCTTTAACAGCATCTGTACGCCCAGAAGTGAAAGGTACTTTATAATTATAACCTGCATTACTCACTGCTTTTTCTACTCCAACAGTACCTCCCAATACAATTAAATCTGCTATTGATACTTTTTTAGTATTAGATTTTGAATTAAAATTATTTTGAATTTGTTCTAAAACAGCCAATACTTTTTTCAACTGTTTAGGATTATTAGCTTCCCAGTTTATTTGTGGCTCTAAACGTATTCTAGCTCCATTTGCCCCACCTCTCCTGTCTGAATGACGATAAGTTGAAGCAGATGCCCAAGCTGTAGAAACCAGCTCACTAATTGTTAACTTTGAATTCAAAATTTGTCTCTTTAAGGTTTCTATATCTTTATTGTCAATAGACTCATAATCTGCTATTGGAATTGGGTCTTGCCAAATCAAATCTTCCGTAGGAGCTTCACTTCCTAAGTAGGTCGTTTTTGGTCCCATATCTCTATGTGTTAATTTAAACCAAGCTCTCGCAAAAGCATCATCAAAAATATCTGGATTTTTATAAAATTTTCTTGCTATTTTTTCATAAACAGGATCAAATTTCAAAGATAAATCTGTAGTAAACATTGTTGGCTTATGCATTTTTTCTGAATCAAAGGCATCTGGAACCATCATTTTAGGATCTTTAGCAACCCATTGATGAGCACCAGCAGGACTTTTTGTTAACTCCCACTCATTTTCAAATAAATTAAAAAAGAACAAGTGGCTCCATTTTGTAGGAGTAGATGTCCAAACCACTTCTAAACCTGAAGTAATAGCATCTGCACCTTTACCTGATTTATAACTGCTTTTCCATCCAAGACCTTGTGCTTCAATATCTGATGCCTCTGGATCTGACCCTACATTTGAAGCACTACCAGCACCATGTGATTTACCTAGAGTATGACCACCTGCTATCAATGCTACTGTCTCCTCATCATTCATACCCATTCTTCCAAATGTTTCACGAATGTCTTTTGCAGCTAAAAGAGGATCTGGATTACCATTTGGTCCTTCAGGATTTACATAGATTAACCCCATTTGAACGGCAGCTAGTGGGTTTTCAAGTTTTCTGTCTTCTTCATAACGTTTACTGTCATCTAACCATTTTTCTTCTGCTCCCCAATACACATCTTCATTTGGTTGCCAAACATCTGTTCTCCCTCCAGCAAAGCCAAAAGTTTTAAACCCCGTAGATTCTAAAGCTACATTTCCTGTTAGGATCATTAAATCTGACCAAGAAATTTTATTTCCGTATTTTTTCTTAATTGGCCAAAGTAATCTTCTTGCCTTATCTAAATTTGCATTATCAGGCCAACTGTTTTGTGGTGCAAATCTTTGTTGAGCAGACCTAGAGCCACCACGACCATCACCAGAACGATAAGTGCCTGCATTATGCCAAGCCATTCTAATAAATAAACCTGCGTAACTTCCGTAATCTGCAGGCCACCAATCTTGAGAATCTGACATAAGTGAACGTAAATCTTTTTTTAACGCATCATAGTTTAAACTTTTAAACTCCTTTGCATAATCAAAATTTTCATTCATGGGGTTTGTTAAAGATGAATGCTTGCGGAGTAAATCTAAATTTAATCGATTAGGCCACCAATCGCTATTACTAGCAGCCCTTTTATTTAAGTTGCTTTTAGTAATGGTTGCCCCTGATATAGCATCTGTTTTATTATCATTATTTTTTTGACAAGCAGTAAATAAGATAATTATCATGGTAAATAAAAGTATTCTTTTCATTTTTAATGTTTTAATAGTTAGTAATTCTACAAATATTAGTCTATTACTTATATTAATCAAATTAATAATATATATATTTGTATTAATAAAATTTATAAGTATGACTTTACAGCAATTAGAATATGTAGTAGCGTTAGACAATTACAGACACTTTGTAACTGCTGCAGAAAAGTGTTTTGTAACACAACCAACAATTACTATACAAGTTAAAAAACTGGAAGAAGAAATTGGGTTTTCAATATTTGACAAGAGTAAATCTCCTTTTAAACCAACAAGTTTAGGAGTAATGTTTGTTGAAAAAGCAAAAGTGATACTCAGTGAAGTAGGAGAGTTAAAAAGTATGGTAAATAAAGAAATAGGAAGCTTGGAGGGGAAGTTTAAAATTGGTGTAATACCTACAATTTCTCCCTATCTTATTCCTTTAATTTCAGGTGGTTTTTCTAAAAAACATAAAAATACTATTTTAGAAATTGAAGAAATGCAAACTAAAAATATTATAACTGCTTTACAGAAAGGTGAAATAGATATAGGAATATTAGTAACTCCATTAGATGAACCATTTATTAAAGAAATAAAGCTATATAATGAACCTTTTGTTTTTTACGGACAGAAAAGTAAATGTTTAGAAAGCAAAGAGAGAATCTCGTCTAAAGAAATTCAAAATATGACTAATGTATGGCTTTTAGAAAGTGGGCATTGTTTTAGAAATCAAGTTTTGAATTTATGCGAAAACACAAATAACAATAATATCCAATTTCAAAGTGGTTCAATTGAAGCATTAAAAAAAATGGTTGATAGTTATGGAGGTTTTACATTGGTTCCAGAAATGGCAATTAATGAATATGATAAAGGGTGTAATATTCATTTTACTGAACCTAAACCAATAAGGGAAGTTAGTATTGTTTTTCATCATTCTTTTGCTAAAGAGGCCTTAATTGATGCTTTACGATTAGAGATTTTAGATAAAATTCCTAACGAATTTGTGAAAAATAAAAGGTTTATTAAAATTAAGTGGAGGTAAAGACTATGAATTATAATTTTAAATTGGTATTACTGTTTATATTTCAGGTTTTCCTAAGATTAAAGCAAACCTTTATTTGATGATTTTTAGTTATAATACCGAAAAAATGGAGTATGAATTTGATTACAAGGGCTAATAAAAAAATTGAATTGACCGCCCAAGGGTGTAATGCCATGTTAAAAAAGATAGATTTTAGCTGTGTTCGTTTCTCCCTACAATAAACTACAGTAGGGAGTTTAAAAGTGCTAAATTTTGATAACTCACGGAGGTAAACCTTTGATTTGGCACAAATCAATACATAATACAGAGTCAAATCAAAGATTTGACGGACTTAGGCTACTAGAAATGAATTGAGTGTTTACAGATGAAACCCTATTGAGTTTATTGGTTGTTGGCAACTGGCTTTTTCTTTAATGTCAGTTTCATAAGTAAATCGGTTTGGATTTCAGTTCCCATTTTGAATGGGTGGGAGTTGAAGGTTGTAAATCCTTGTTTTTTATAGAATTTAATTGCTTTTTCGTTTTTTTTCCAAACTCCCAGCCATAAATAATTCACTTCCCTTTTTTTAGCTATTTGAATTACATCAGTGAGTAACTTTTTCCCAATACTTTTTCCTTGAAATTTTTCCAACACATAAATTCGCTCCAATTCCATTGCATCTCTATCGTTCAAATCTGTCTGTGCTGAACCGAAATTGATTTTAAAATATCCTACAGTTTCATTCTTATATTTTGCAAAATAAAAAGCAGATTGATTTTCAATTATTTCAGACTGTAATTTTTCCTTGTTAAAGGACGAGTTTAAATATAAGAGCATATTTTCTTTAGTATTTCCCCAAGAAAATGCGTCAGAATATGTTTTTTGACTTATGCTTTTCAGTTCTGCTAAATCCACTAAAGTTATTTTTCTTAATTTGATTTCGTTGATAGTCATTTTATATCTTCGATGCTGTTTTCAGGTTCCAACTAACGTCAAGCCTTAAGTGCTTAAATTCAGGTGATTACTAAAACCGACGTCTTCAGGTTTAATTTCAAATTTAACTATATTTTTTTTAATTCTGTTAACCAATTTTAATTTCCTCTTTTGATCAAGATACAAGTATGCTTCTGGAGGGTTATAATCCTGTCCTTTAGCAAGCA
>JAMONB010000362.1 GCA_027066745.1 Flavobacteriaceae bacterium | reverse complement strand
CATCTGCATGCATTATTAAACAATAATTATCATCATTTGTTAAATAATCTGGTACAATTTTACAAAATGCCTTTGGAAATAATCCTTTATCCACATTTTTTATAGCATTGTGTACATCTTCTTTTGAAGCTGAAACGCCTCTTTGGCTATATCTCTTACTTATTTCTGAATTCATTAAAACGTTGTTATGTTGTTATGCAAAAATAGATTTTCTTTTTCAAATACTAAATACAAAAAAACCGAATGATTTCACATTCGGTTTTTCTTATAATATAAATATTTTATTACTCCCAATCTGGCATAAAAGCATTTTGAAATAATTCGGTTGTATCATTACTAATGTTCCCATTATTGATACTCATAGAATAAATAGATTTACTAGAAATTCCATCATTTGAAGTGTTTACAAAAATAATCTTAGCTTCATTTGGTGAAAACCTCGGATCTAAATCATTGGTACCAGCAACTTTAGAAGAAGAAATATCTGTTGACAAACCTGTACTAAAATCAAATGTAAAAATATGAGTATCTAACTGCCTGTTACTTGCATTTTCATATCCTGAAATATCGTAAGTATACAATAATAATTTATTATCTACAGATAAATTTAAACCTCCGGCAGCTCCTGTAACTCCAGAAAGTACCGTTGTTAATATATTCCCATTTATATCAATAGTATAAATAGAAACTCCATATCCTACAATATTATTCGTTTTAAGAGCTATCACACTCTCATCATTACTCCAATCAATTTCTGTAATGTAACTGCCATCAAAAGTTTGATAAATTTGTTCTAAACCACTACCATCTTTATTAATTGCATACAGTTTGTCAAAATGAGAATATAGTAGCCTATCTCCGTTAGATGACCAAGAGTAATCAATCTCATTTAAATCAAATCCTGCAATAGGTACTGCGGAAGTAACCTGAAATACATTAGAACCATTTTGATTCATTGTAAACAAATGTGTTTCATTGTTTGACGTTCTTAAAAAGGCAATTAAATTAGAAGCCTGATTTTTTCTAGGCCTCCAGCTATTAACATCTTCTGTTGTTAATTGAACAATATTTTCTACAGATGTTTCAGCTTCATTATATCCAGCTGAAAATATTATATTGTTATTATTTCCCGCTTTTTGTACATAAAAATACCTGTTTTGTGGATCAGCCTTCGTTTTAAAAGAACTAACGGCACTTAATACTTCCGTATTAATACTGTCATTGGCTGCGACTTGCCAAAAATATTTTACACCATATTTTAAATCTGAAATTACATACGTTGTATCAATAATATCTTCAATTTTCACAATATCATTATCAAAATCATTTTGTAATTCTAACCTGTAGGTAATTGTATCTTCATCAGGGTCTTTTGAAGACCATATTAATTCAACAGAAAGCTCTTGATTTTCACTACCATCAATGGGCGTTATAAGTTCAGGTGTTGTTGGTGGTTTATTTAAAGACGTATCATCATCCATTTCAAAAATAACATTTACTTCTTTATCTACGGTAACAGTCGCTGGTTGAAAATTAGTTAAAAAACTTTCCTTTTTTGCGCTAACCGAATAGTCTCCTGTTTCTACCTCAGTCATTATAAAATACCCATCAGCATCACTAAAAACGGTATTATTTGTTGGATTGATAGTTACTTTTGCATTTTCTATGGGTTCAAAAGTTTTAGCTTCAACGACTCTACCTGTAATGGTTCCAAACTGAACTATATCTACTGTAGTTTCTGAACAACTAGCTAGTAAAGAAACTAATATCATCGTAATAATTCTATATATGTACTTCATATCTATCTTTTTATTATTCAAAAATTACAGATTTAACTCTTTTATAAGGCTTACCAAAATAGAAATTTAATCCTACTCCAAATCTCCAAAAATTGTCATCTCGTTTTCCTTGAGCCAAACCGTCTAATTTATCGCTAAAAACTGCGTTTTGTTCTCCAAAAATCATAATTCCAATATTGTTAACTGGTAAATATTCAAATCCTAAGCCTGCTTGCATTTTTGCATAAGGATTGGTAACATCTAAATTAGAAACTGTCCCAATACCAATATAAGCGAACGGAGAGAAATCTTCATAAGGAAGAAAATCATATTCTAAATTGATATCAAAAGCCATAAAATCATCTTTAAAACCTTGATTTTGTAACTGAAAATACCCTAAACCAAAATTTAAATTTAAATTGGACTTTTTAAAATAAATTTTATACGTAACACTAGTAGCAGCTTTACCTTTTGTACCTCCATAATCTCCTTCTATATTTGCTGAACCTGCAGTAATGCTAATAGCCGATTTACCTCTTCTATCTTCAAATTTTCTATCTAATAGAACAGTAGATGCAGCGGCTTCTTTTTCTTTAGCATATTTTTCTTTAATAATTTTAACTACATCATCTCCGCCCTGTGGTCTCCATAAACCATCAATAATTCCTTCAATAATTAAATTCTCAACTGCTTTATCAATAGCCTCTTTAACGGCTAACTGCGCTGGTTCGTTTTTAGTAATACCTGTTTCTACTTCTAATAATCTTCTAAGTTTTACGTACCTAAATAAATTTGCTGAAATTCCTTGTGATAAAATAGTTTTAGAAACATACACATTTTTTAATATTCTTCCACTTGAAGTAGAAACTGCACGTAAATATACTGTAATTCTATCCTCTCGGTATTGATTCGATCCTCCCACACCAAAATAACGTACTCCTGAACCACCTGTAATAATATTACTGTCATAAGATATTACACCACCTTCTAAAATAATACCTGCAAATAAAAGCGGTGGCAAAGAAGTAACTTGTCTGTCTTTTGAATTTTTGGAGTATTCTTGTCGCGTAGAACGAATTATCTGCCGTTCATTTAATAAGTTTCCTATGTTTTCTCGTTCAATAGGTGTAAACCATTTTGAGTTTTCCAATGATTTCAGTAATATAGCTGTACCTCCTTGCGTAATAGCAGTACTAAATGATGATCCATTTTCTACAGGCTTATATTGCCCTGTTTGATCTCTAAATTTATAAACACCTATTACTGACGGTTCTATAGGGAATATTCCTGAAATTATACTTTTAGGAGTCGTATTTTCTCCTATTCTGGCTTTTTGTGTCTTAAAAGGTTGATTAAAATAAGCGCCACACCCTGTAGTTAAAAATAAAACTAAATAAAGAGCTTTATGGTATTTCTTTATCATAAAAAATGATTTAGGGATTGTTATTGGTTTGGAATAATAATTTGGGTTTGTTCCCCTGTTGTGGAATCTAAAATATTAATCAAAAGTCCTCCAGAAGAAGGAGTTATATCCACAACCAAGGTGCCAAAAACAAAAGTACCAACCGCTAAATCTTGATTTCCAAATTGTTCTTGAAACAGACTCCTAGATATTGAATTTAATAACTGCCTGTTTAAACCATCTGTGAAATTTTCCAAATCAGTTTGAGTTGAAGAAGTTGATGATGCTTCTTTAAAATCATTTTGAGCTGTTGCCTCAGCCAAAAGTTGTTGATAATTAAAAGTATCCCCTCCAAAAAAAGGGTTCATTGGTTTATAAAGTATTTGTTGTGAAAAAACTGAACTTAAACAACCAAAACAAAATAAAATTAATAAAGTTTTTTTCATAGTTAAATGTAGTTTTTTTTTTTTAAAATCTAGTATTAGAAAATAATATTTTTCTTTGCTGGGCATAAATAGCTAGTTTTTGAAGTGTAGCACTAGCTGTAGATTTTAAATAATCTAAGTCTGGTTTCGTATAAAATTCAATAATTTTTTTATCATCTACCTCAACTATAATTATAGTGCTTCTTCCAAAGTAAGGCTTTTCTTTTATATTTATAATAAACGGATATTGGCTACCAGAAGTACTATACATTTGATAAAAAAAATCATAAAAATCTTTCCCTACTTTTGTCAATAACCTTTCTGTTACAATACCTTTAATTTCAAAATTCTGTTCTGAAATTATTTTTTTCTGTACTTTTTCATCAGCATAAATTAATGTTGAATCTTTGGAAATTAATTGATTGTTCTTTCTAATAAATAAATAAATTTTACAAGATTCTCCTTTACGAATATTAATCCTCATAGAGGATAAATTCTTCTTTTCAAAAGATCCAAGAGAAAATATTCCTGATTGACTATTACGTGAATAGTTGCCTTCTCCCCCTTTTTTAAGTGAAAATAGCAAATACGAATATTCGTCTTTAATTGTGGCGTCTTTATTATATGCAAATGCCTTTATATTAATAAAATTATCTACAGATTTAGTATATATTTTTGCTAAAACTTCTTGTGAATAAATTGGTTTTATAAACAAAAAACAAAAAACAAATGCTAAAATAAATATTTGAACGCCTTTCTTCAAAATGTTTTCATTAATAATTCTTAATAATAATAGTTTTAAAATTACTATTTTGAAAAATCTCTAAATTTTCAACAATTGAATTTTTACCATAAATTTGTAAAGAATTGGAATTGCCTTTTTGACTTATATTAAAATTTACAGGATTATTATTATAGTAACTCTTGTAATTATATAAGTTTTTAGTACCTACCTGTTTAATGGTTTGATTATCATTTAAACTTGTAGTTATTTCAGCAACGTTGTATTGCCCAACTTGTTGAATAACATTTGTATAATACCCGTTCGTTACAGTTTCTGATCTATTATTTTCTGTTTTAGAATAAATTTGTTTTACTGATTTAAAATAATTATTAATTAATTGACTATTACCATTTGTTTGTTGCGAAAAACATTGAAACCCTATAACAGCAATAAACCAATAAAAGAAAGTTAATAAATATTTATTTTTTTTCATAATATTTTAAATTTAAGTAAAAAGGGGATATATATCCCCTTTTTACTATTAAATTATAACAATATTGTTAATTAAAAAGCAATACCATTAATTTGCATAACACTTGCAGTATTACTATTACCTAATTGGGTAATAAAACTTAAATTACCCACACTATTTAACTCAGATGCCTTTTGAGTAACTCCAGCTTTATTATCGTTACCAAATTGGAAAATGGCACTACCGTTTACACTATTACTACCATCAGCAACTGCTTGATCAACACAAGCTAAATTATTGTCTCCAAATTGAACAATAGATGAAGCATTGGTATAAAAAGTACCATAAAACCCAACATTTGATGATCCCACTTGAACAGTATTGGCTACATTACCCATACCATTTTGTTCATCTCCAGCATAATTATAAGTCCCTGTTTGAGTTTGAGAAGATGCATTTTCATCACCTCCATATTGCCAAATACTAGCGTAATTCCCTGTACCTGCAGTATGACTATCTGTTGATGTCTGTAGTTGAGTTGCATCATTGTTATTAGTTAGTTGTTCTACTCGAGCAGTATTACCGTCATACCATTGAGTTTGAGAAGATGCATTACCATCTCCTATTTGGCGAACATATGTAACATTCTCTTCTGCCCAACCTCCTCCAACAAGTTGTTTAGCATAATTCTCATTTCCTTTCTGAATAACATCACTGTCATTATAATCACCAAATTGTCCTACATCAGAATAGTTTTTATTTCCGTCTTGAGAAACATTTGCATCATTATAAGTTCCTCCAGTACCCAAATAACCGTCAAATCCATCTTGAACAATTACTGAATAATTCGTAGAACCAATTTGGTTTATACCCGCGCTATTATAATCACCCCTTTGGTTAACTAAACTCATATTTTCTCCGTCAATAGCATCATAAGTAACAGTTTGAACTTGTGGAACGTCACACTCTATACAATCCCTATTAGCAGTTTGTACTTCAACTGCTGTTGCCAACGGACTAGTAGATGTAAATGGGTTACCTGAATAATAATGTGTTTGTGCAAACAATGCACTTGCGCTCATTAAAAACGCTGCAAAAAATAAAATTTGTTTTTTCATAATAAAAAATTTAAACATTAGTAATTAATTAGTTTTACTTTATCATAAATTTACAGGGGAAACAAACTTTATTAATAGCATACAACTAAGTACACTAAAACTTAAGAAAGCTTTATAAACTTACAATGTTGGGGAAAAAAAATTGAGGTTTAAACTGTGGGGTAATTAATTGCAATTTTGTATGAAATTCATAAATTCTAAACTATACATATTTACTATTCCACAAATCTAAATTAGTTTTAATTTTTTATGTACAAAAATTTCACCTCTAAAAATATGCAAATTGTACGTTTTCTTTAATAAACAGTAATTTCTTCTTCTAAATTAACTGTCTTTTTAGTATTTTCAAAAGACAAACAACTATTTTAAAGATAAACAACCGCTTCTATGTAATTTATAATCAGTCAGTTTAGTAACTTTAATCACATACACTACTCGATTAATAGCATAATAATTTACTTTAATTAACAATTGGAACATTTTAACAAACAAACGGAAATAACACCTTAAAAAACATTCTATTATAAGCCAAATATTTTTAGTTTATCACAATCACTTATTTTAAAAATAATGAATACATTTATGTTAGGAGTTTTGTGTTTTTGATTAAAATTAAGAATTATACCAACAAAAAAAACCGCAAAAAAGCGGTTTTTTTTAATATAAAGAACATTATTTATCTCGAAAATAAAAGCTCTCTATATTTTGTTAATGGCCATAATGAATCGTCTACCATCAACTCTAATTTATCACAATGATATCTTATTTCGTCAAAATATGGTTTTACCTTAAAACAATATGCTTCTGCCTTTACTTCTACATTTTCAATTTTGTTTGCTTTTTTGCGAGCATTAACCATTTCATCAATTTTAGTATGAATAGCTTCAATATGCGCAGAAATTTGTTTAATTAATTGTATTTGATCTCCCGCCTGTTTTTCAAAATCTTTTCCAAAAATATCTTTTAAGCCAGTCACGTTTTTAATTAACAAGTTTTGATAGCGAACAGCTGTTGGAACTACATGGTTTCCAGCAATATCACCTAAAACACGTGATTCAATTTGAATACGCATCATGTATTCTTCCATTTCTATTTCATAACGAGCCCTTGTTTCTATTTCACTCATTACATTCATTTCTTCAAATAATGCTA
>JAMONB010000361.1 GCA_027066745.1 Flavobacteriaceae bacterium | reverse complement strand
TTTTGCTATCCCGAACCTTCGGGAGAAGGAAAAATTCTTTAGTATAGCCTTAGTTATTGTAAATAATTTTCATGAAAATATAGTGAAAAAGAAGCGTTATTATGCGACATTATAATTTTAAATTGGTATATAACACGATACTTTAATTGTTTTGCTACACTTACTCAAATAATTCAGTCCAAAAAAAACCTTCTTTAAAATAAAAAATTTTTTGAGACCAACTATCTCTAAGGCAAGCCATAGGGGTATTTAGTTGATTTCATGCCCAGTCAAGCTGGGCACAAGCTTTGATCTTAGGGTCAAAAATCAAAATTTGGTATTTTACCTCACCCGAAACTGCCTTTTTGCAGTTTCGACCTCTCCCAAGGAGAGGTGAATCGGAAACCTCGAGGCCTTCTTCCGTCGAAATGGCTACATGAAGGCGTGATAGAGCCTAGAGGAATTCTTTTCGATTAAAGAAGGTTTTTAATCATGCTAATATTACTTTTTACTTCGCAATATTAACCGCTCTGGTTTCTCTTATCACCGTTACGCGTACTTGACCTGGATAGGTCATATCATTTTGAATTTTTTGAGAAATATTAAAAGACAATTCAGAGGCTTTGATATCATCAACTTTTTCGCTTTCTACAATAACACGTAATTCTCTACCTGCTTGTATTGCATAAGCTTTTTGTACTCCACTAAAGCCAAATGCTACATTTTCTAAGTCTTTTAATCGTTGTATGTAAGAATCTAATACTTGACGTCTTGCTCCAGGTCTTGCTCCTGAAATAGCATCACAAACTTGAACGATAGGTGCAAATAATGATTTCATTTCAATTTCATCATGGTGAGCACCAATAGCATTACAAACATCTGGTTTTTCACCATATTTTTTTGCCCAATCCATACCTAAAAGTGCATGTGGTAATTCACTCTCAGTATCAGGCACTTTACCAATATCATGTAATAAACCTGCTCTTTTTGCCACTTTAGGGTTCAAGCCTAACTCTGCAGCCATAATTGCACAAAGATTGGCAACTTCACGTGAGTGTTGTAATAAATTCTGACCATAAGAAGATCGGTATTTCATTCTACCTACTACTTTAATCAATTCAGGGTGTAAACCATGTATACCTAAATCAATTACTGTTCTTTTACCAACTTCAACAATTTCTTGATTGATTTCTTTTTTTGTTTTGGCAACAATCTCTTCTATTCTTGCTGGGTGTATTCTACCATCGGTCACTAACTTATGTAAAGACAACCTTGCAATTTCTCTTCGCACAGGATCAAAACAAGAAAGTATAATTGCTTCAGGTGTGTCATCTACAATAATTTCAACACCAGTTGCTGACTCTATAGCTCTAATATTACGCCCTTCTCTACCAATAATTCTACCTTTTACATCATCAGATTCAAGGTTAAATACTGAGATACAATTCTCAACAGTTTGTTCAACACCTATACGTTGAATTGTATTTAATATAATTTTCTTTGCTTCTTGTTGGGCAGTTAATTTAGCTTCTTCAAGTGTAGATTGAATATAACCCATAGCATCAGTTTTTGCCTCGGCTTTTAAAGATTCAACCAATTCTTTTTTTGCTTCTTCACCTGAAATACCTGATATAACTTCTAACTGTTCTACCTGTTTTTGATGTAGTTTTTCAGTCTCTTTCTGTTTCTTAGCTAAAAACTCTACTCTATACTCATAATCAGCTTTTTTCTCTTCTAGAGTTTTATTTAGTTTAGAATTTCTATCGAGTTCTTGGGCTGCTTTTGATTCTTTTTCTCGAATTCTTTTTTCGGCTTCAGAAACTTTTCTATCTCTACTCAATATTACTTTTTCATGCTCAGATTTTAATTCAATAAATTTTTCTTTTGCTTGTAAAATCTTATCTTTTTTTAGTGCCTCAGCATCAGATGTTGCTGTTTTTAGTATTGAAGTTGCCTTTCTCTTCGCATCTCTCAACATTGCTGATGCTTTATTCTTCTCGAGCATTTTTGCGATAACAAAACCGATAATCAATCCTATTATAACACCAATTATTATTGGTAAAATCATTTCTTCCATTATTTTAGTTTTAGGTTAAATGCTTAATTTAAATCCTAGACTCCATATCTAAAATATAAATTGGCATAAACTATTTTACAATCTCAAAATTAATTCGTCATATCAAATGCATATTAAATTGTAAAATAGTATATAAAAAAAACCTACATCAGAAAGGTCTTTCAAACTCCTTGTAAACAAGTTTAGGGCTAACTGGCTGATCAAGTATCCGAGATACTGACCCAAAGGACAGCACAAACGGCACGCTTTACTAGCTTAGACTCACCCTTTTTAAAAAAATAGTGTTGAGTTTAATAAACAAATAACTAATGTAGGCATTCCCGATTACTCGGGTGTAGTTTTTAAAAGAACGTATTAAAGATAAGTATCTAAAACTGCACTCATCTCTCTTAACTTATTTTCTATAGCTTCACCATCTTGCTCATTATAAATACCTTTTACTTCTTGCAACGATGCAAATTGCAATGCACACATAGCCATAACATCTTGCTTATCTCTAACATCATAATTATCTTCAAACTTCTTAATAAGCTCATTTATCTTTTTAACAGCTTTACGCACACCTTCTTCTTCACCCTCACTATTAATAGTTAACGGATAAACTCTATCGCCAATAGTAACTTTTATTTTTAACTTACTGTCCATTGAGTTTATTCACTTAACTGCAAAATGCATTTATCTATTTCACGAATTAACGTATTTATTTTAAGCTTTGTTGAATGTTTATCCTCTTTGCCGCCTACCATCGCATTCGCAACTTTTAATGATTCGTATTTATTTTCAATAGCACTTATAGATTCTTGTTGTATATGGACATCTTGAACTAACTTTTGGCTTTTTTCTAAAAGCTGTTGGTTTTCAATTTGCAATAACTCATACTTTGAAAGTAAATTTTCAAGCTTACTTTGCAGGGAATCAACTATTTCTAAAACATTACTCATCAAACACAGAGATTCTAAACGTTACCTACAAATTTAGTGTTCTAATTAGAACTATCCAAAAAAATAGAAGACATTATGAAATAATAGTTTTAACATACTGATATTTAGAATTTTATTGATGAATTTCTTCAATCCAAAGATCTGAGGTGGGAATTAAAAACCTCTTTTATTTT
Source organism: Flavobacteriaceae bacterium (assembly GCA_027066745.1). Classification (GTDB taxonomy): domain Bacteria; phylum Bacteroidota; class Bacteroidia; order Flavobacteriales; family Flavobacteriaceae; genus Aureibaculum. The sequence goes on along the minus strand of JAMONB010000361.1, from coordinate 3,960 downwards.
GATATAAACCTTAGGGAATAAAATACTTTTGATTATCGTCTACGATTAAATTTTTTAATCCGATTACGAATCATTATTTTTGCTAAATTATGAGGAGAACTCTTTTATTTTTAGTTGTTATTTTTAGTTATAATTTCGGATTTACACAAGTCAATTATCCTAAGGATTATTTTGTAAAACCTTTAGAAGTCCCTTTAATTCTATCTGGCACCTTTGGTGAATTACGTACCAATCATTTTCATGCGGGCTTAGATATTAAAACTCAACAACGTCAAGGCTTAAATGTAGTTGCATCTGCTAATGGCTATGTGTCTAGAATAAAAATTTCTCATTGGGGTTATGGCAAGGCCCTGTATATAAGACACCCAAACGGATACACAACTGTCTATGGGCATTTGAAGAAGTTTGCTCCTGAAATTGAAGCCTATATTAAAAAGCGTCAATATCAAAAAAAGAGTTTTACCATAGAATTATTCCCAACGTCTAATGAATTAAAAGTAACAAAAGGAGAAGTTGTTGCTTACAGTGGTAATTCTGGTAGTTCTGGTGGTCCGCATTTGCATTTTGAAATTAGAGATAGCAGATCGCACCCTATAAACCCAATGTTTTTCGGTATTGAATTGCCTGACACTAAAAACCCGTTAATTAGAGCTGGAGTTATTTATTCATTCGGAGATTCTTCTCATGTCAATAATTCTAATAAAATCAATGAACTTGTCCTTAAATATAAAGATGGAGCAATGGTTGCCAACACCGTTGAAGCCTATGGTAAAATTGGTATTGGTGTAAATGTGGTTGACAAACTAGATGGGGCTTTAAACAACAACGGAATTTTCAATCTTCAAATGACCGTAAATGGTAAAAAAGTTTATGAACATGAAGTAAATACATTTAGCTTTACGGAATCAAGATATATAAATACCTTGATGGATTATGAGCGTTATTACCGTAAAAGACAGCGTATTCAAAAATGTTTTGTAGAACCTGCCAACAAATTAAGCATCTATAAAAAGCTAGTTAATAAAGGATATTTAAGCATTAAAGAAGGCTTGTCTTACCAAATTCAAATTACGGCTAAAGATTTCAAAGGCAATTCTAGTAAATTAATTATCCCTATAAAAGGTGTAAAGAGTAATTCTATTGCTAAAGACACACTAATTAAGACGCCACATTTCTTTAAAGCAAAGGAATACAACAAAATAAATCAAGACAATATAAGTGTTGCTTTTCCTAAAAACAGTTTCTATAAAGACCTGTTTTTTGATTTTAATTATAAAGATAATGTTGTGAAATTACACAATTCAGGAATACCACTTCACAAAAAATTTACTTTGACTTTTGATATTTCAAACTATCCTGCAAAAAATAAAAAACAAGTTATTATTGCTGAGATAACAAAAAAAGGAAGGCTGTCTTACGCAACTACTCGACGTAAAGAAAACAAAGTCTATACTAGAAGTAGGTCATTAGGTAAGTACACCTTAGCTATCGATTCTATACCTCCTAAAATTAAACCCATTAACTTTAAAAATAATAAAAAGCTATCCAAATACCGATATTTAAAAGTGAAAATTTCTGATAACCTTTCGGGGATAAAATCCTACAGAGGTGAAATTGACGGAAAATGGATTCTATTTGAATATGATGCCAAAAGAAGACTGCTAACCTATGATTTTAACGACTCAAAATTAGAAGGCAATAAACACACCTTAAAAGTTACAGCTACCGATAATGTTAACAATACTAATACGTATATTGCAACGTTTTATAAATAAAACATTCTATCATTATCCTAGAAAAAGGATTGTATAAAATTAAATAACAACACTGAAATTTTAAAATCTTGCAAAAGAAAATACTCCTTTCACTTATTCTATCCTTTGTTTTTTCAAGTGCAATTATAGCTCAAACAGCGACTGTAAAAGGAACTGTAAAAAATGAAAACGGAAAGCCAATTCAAGATGTTTATGTTTCCTACAATAAAAAAGGAGTCACAACTAATGAAAAAGGAGAATATTCTTTACAAATACCCTCAGGTGAAAACATTACGATTACTTTTAGCCATATCTCTTTTTCAACATTAAACAAACGAGTTAAAGCACCTAAAAACAGAACCTTCTTTTACTCGCCCAAATTAAATTTTAAAATTGAAGAAATTGAAGGTGTTATCGTAAAAAACAATAAAGAAAAAGCACAAGGTGTTGACAAAATTAATATTAAAACTATCCAAAAACTACCTAGTGCAAATGCAGGAATTGAAGGAGCTTTAAAAAATATTGGCTTAGGGGTAAGTGGTACAAATGAATTGAGTACGCAATATAATGTTAGAGGTGGCAACTATGACGAAAACCTAGTCTATGTCAATGGCATTGAAGTTTATCGTCCGTTTTTGGTGCGTTCTGGTCAGCAAGAAGGCTTAAGTTTTGTCAATCCGAATTTGACACAAAATGTAAAATTTTCCGCCGGTGGGTTTCAAGCTAAATATGGTGATAAATTATCTTCTGTATTAGACATTACCTACAGAAAACCTCAAGAATTTAAAGCAAGTATAGAGGCGAGTTTATTAGGAGCAAGTGCGACAGTAGAAGGCTTGTCATTAAAAAACAAACTTTCTACCATTTTAGGTGTACGCTATAGAAATAATAGTTTATTTGTCAATAAAAAAGACATCGAAACCAATTACAAACCTAATTTTACTGATGTACAAACTTATATTTCTTATCAATTCAACTCTAAATTTAATTTAGATTTTTTAGGTAATTTTTCTTTAAACAACTATAATTATACACCTATCAGTCAAAGCACAAAATTCGGAACAATTGACAATCCTAAAGTTTTACAAGTAAATTATGAAGGAAAAGAAAAAGATCGTTATTTAACTCTTTTCGGAGCTTTAAAGGCCAATTATTTAGTCAATGATAATCTTAAATTAACATTAACATCGTCACTTTACAATACGCAAGAAGAAGAACATTATGATATTTTAGCCTATTATAATATTGGCGATGTCAATTCAGATTTTGGAAGTGATAATTTTGGAGATGTAGAATTCCCCCAAGCCATTGGCTCACAACTAGACCATGCACGAAATGATTTAGATGCCTTAATTTCAACCATTCAGGTAAAAGCCACACTAAAAAAATCAGCTCATCTATTTGAGTTTGGAGCTAAATATCAATTTGAAGACATTAAAGATAGAATCATAGAATGGGAAGTGATAGACTCGGCAGGGTTCTCATTACGCCCTCCTCACCTACTCCCAAGAAATGACGAGCCTTATACACCGTTTACGGGTCCAATTATTCCTTTTACCAGTATAAGAGCTACAAACAACGTTCAAATCAATAGAATATCTGGTTTCGGACAATGGAGTACTACTTTTTACTTCAACGACCATCAGTTATGGTATAATTTAGGTGTAAGAGCTCAACAATGGAAGGTAAAGGCTAAAGGTCTAGCTTCTAAAAGTCATATCGTTGTAAGCCCTAGAGTTCAATTTGCCATAAAACCCGATTGGAACAAAGACATACTATTTAGAGTTTCTGGCGGTTACTATTACCAACCTCCTTTTTATAGAGAATTAAGAGATTCTTTAGGCGTGGTACACCCTGAAGTAAAAGCTCAACGTTCTATTCATTTTATTTTAGGGAATGATTACAGTTTCAAAATGTGGGACAGGCCTTTTAAACTGGTTACTGAAGCTTATTATAAAACCATATCAGATGTAAATCCGTTTACGGTAGACAATGTACAAATCCGCTATCGAGCAAAAAACAATGCAGAGGCTTATGCGGTAGGATTTGATGCTCGTATCAATGGTGAATTTGTATCAGGAACAGAATCCTATTTTAGTTTCGGATACCTACAAACCAAAGAAAATATTGATCATAGAGGATACATTTCTAGACCTACGGATCAGCGTTTAAAATTTGCCGTCTTATTTCAAGATTATGTACCTAA
>JAMONB010000360.1 GCA_027066745.1 Flavobacteriaceae bacterium | reverse complement strand
ATAGCAGCATTGTCAGTGGTATATTCCAATTTAGGGATGTAAGTTTCCCAACCTAGTTTTTTTTCAGTTTCAATCAACACTTTCCTAATTTCTGAATTTGCAGAAACACCACCAGCAATAGCTACCCTCTTAATCCCTGTGTTTTTTACGGCTTTCTGTAGTTTGTTTATTAAAATATCAGTAATTGTAAATTGTATAGAAGCACAAATATCATTCAGGTTTTCTGCAATAAAATTTGGATGCTCTTTGACTTGTTTTTGTAAAAAATAAAGAATTCCAGTTTTTAATCCACTAAAGCTAAAATCTAAAGGGTTTTTAGTTTTTGGTTGTGTAAATGTATATGCTTTCGGATTTCCTAATTGAGCATATTTGTCAATTAATGGACCGCCTGGATAAGGCAATCCTAATAATTTAGCAGATTTGTCAAAGGCTTCACCTACAGCATCATCTAAAGTTTCGCCAATAATTTCCATAGAAAAATAATCAGATATTTTTACAATTTCGGTATGTCCACCACTTATAGTCAAGCATAAAAATGGAAAAGTTGGTTTATTTTGTTGCTTGTCATTAATAAAATGAGCCAAAATATGGGCTTGCATGTGATTGACACTAATTAGCGGTATTTGTAATGCTAAAGCCATTGATTTTGCGAAAGAACTACCTACTAACAAAGAACCTAATAAACCAGGACCTTTCGTAAAAGCAATAGCATTAAGCTGCTTTTTATCAATATTAGCCTGTGCTAAAGCTTGATGTACAACAGGAATAATGTTTTGTTGATGTGCCCTTGAAGCAAGTTCTGGTACAACACCACCGTATTGTGAATGAATTTCTTGATTGGCTACAACATTACTCAATACTTTATCGTTGAGTAAAACAGCAACACTAGTATCATCGCAAGAAGATTCTATAGCTAAAATATATGTTGATTTATTTGTTGTCAAAATTCTAGTAAGGCATAAAATTTGTGAGGATAAATTATGTACTTTTAGACTTGCAAATTTATAACATTTAAAACTATCAAAAGAGTAAAAAAAATAATACTAAGAATTATAGTGGCATTACTGCTCTTAGCCATTCTTTTGGTTCTTTTATTATCACTTCCTGTAGTGCAAACCAAAATAGCCAAAGTAGTTACCAATCAACTCAATGAAAAATACAAAACGGATATAGTTGTTAAAAAAGTAAACCTTGCTTTTTTAGGAGATATTCAATTGAAAGGGGTCTTAATTAATGACCATCATAAAGATACTTTAATTTATGTAGATAATTTAACGACTTCTATTTCTAATTATAGAGATGTTATTGAAAGTAAATTAGAATTAGGAGAAATAGAAGTTGAAGGGTTACAGATGTATATGAAAACCTATATAGGAGAAGAAAAAAGTAATTTGACTGTATTTATTGATAGATTTGATAGTACTACTAAAAAATCAAAATCTCCATTTTTATTAACCTCTTCATTGTTAAAAATAAAAAATGGTAATTTCTATTTATTTAATGAGAATAAACAAGGTAAGCCTATTGTCTATTATAAAAATATTGAAGGTAAAGTTGAAGATTTTAAAGTTGAAGGTCCGAATGTTTTTGCGAATGTTAGAAATGTGTCTTTTATTGAAGATCATGGTATTGAAGTGACAAACTTAACAACAAATTTCACCTATACTAAGCATAAGATGAATTTTGAAAAAACGTATTTAGAAACTCCAAACTCTTCTATTGATTTAGATTTCACCTTTAATTATGAGCGAGAAGACCTGTCTGATTTCACCAATAAGGTAACTATAGATGCTAAAGTGAGTAAGGCAACAATATCTCTTGTTGATTTACACCAATTTTATAATGAGTTGGGGGTTAATGATAGAGTTAATTTTACCGCAGGACTCAAAGGAACGCTAAATGATTTTAAATTGAATAACTTGGTCTTAGAATCGAATAGAAATTCAATTATCAATGGGCATTTTCATTTTGTAAATGCTATAAATACAGAGCAAGGATTTTCTTTAAATGCCAATATCAATGAGCTTTCTTCTAATTATCAGAATTTAAAAACGCTATTACCTAATATTTTAGGAAACAATTTACCTCCAGATTTACAGCAATTTGGAAGATTTAGTATCACAGGACAATCTTTTATTACAAAAGAAACTATGAATGCTGATGTTATAGTCAAGACTAGTTTGGGTAAAATTATTGCAGATTTAAAAATGACCAATATAAATGATATCAACAATGCGAGATATGTTGGGAAAATGGAATTTGTAGATTTAGAATTTGGTAAATTGATTAAGGATAGCTTGGTTGGTAAATTATCTTTAATTGCTGATGTAAAAGGAAAAGGATTTTCTTTAGAGAAAATTAATACATCAATTAAAGGAGATATTTTTAAACACCAATATAAAGGCTATACTTATAATAATATTAATATCAATGGTGTTTTTAAAAATGAACATTTTGACGGTAAATTAGTAGCAAAAGATAAGAATTTACAGATGAGTTTTGAAGGTTTGGCAGATTTGTCTTCAAAAGTGTATAAATTTGATTTTGTTGCTGATGTCGCTTATGCTAATTTTAATGAACTTAATCTTTTTAAACGAGACTCTATATCAATCTTAAAAGGAAAAATAGATATTAAACTCAATGGAAATACACTAGATAATTTAGCTGGGCAAATTAATTTTTCAAATGCTTCATACACTAATCAAAACGACAATTACTTTTTTACAGATTTTAATGTAACATCTGAGTTTGAAGATGATGTTAGAACAATAACGATAAATTCTACTGATATAATTGATGGTAGAGTAAAAGGTGTTTTTAAGTTTGATGAGATTGGAAAGTTGGCTACAAATTCTTTGGCAAGTATTTATACAAATTACAACCCTTCTGTAGTAACCAAAGGTCAGTTTTTAGATTTCAATTTTAAAATATATAATAAAATTATTGATGTGTTTTTTCCTGACGTGAAATTAGGTGCAAACTCAAGTATAAAAGGGAAAATAAATTCTGATCAAGAAAAATTTGAATTGACCTTAAAATCTCCTAAAGTTGAAGCGTATCAAACTCTTGTAGAAAATATTAGATTGCAAATTGATAATAAAAACCCAATTTATAATACGCTATTAAGTGTAGACAAAATCAATACTAAATATTATAATATTGCAGATTTAAACCTAGTAAACGTTACTTTAAATGATACGTTATTTTTTAGAACAGATTTTATAGGTGGTGAGCAACTAAAAGAGAAATTCGATTTAAGTTTTTATCATACCATAAATGAAAATAATAAATCTGTAGTAGGTTTAAAAAAATCTAAGATAAAATTTAAAGAGAATGATTGGGCATTAAATCCAGATAATGACAATCAAAATAAAGTTGTTTTCGATAAGAATTTTCACACTTTTGCTTTTGATAGATTAAAAGTACTTTATGATAATCAAAGTATTGATTTTAGCGGAGTAATAAGTGGAAAAAACAATAAAGACATAACGCTAAACTTGCAAAATGTAAACTTAAATGGCATTACACCATATATTGATAATTTTGAATTAAAAGGGTTGGTAAATGGTAGTGTAAACTATAAACAAAAAAATGGAGAAACTTTTCCGTTAGCCAATGTGTATATTGATAATTTGAATATTAATGGCTTTAAACAAGGTGATTTATTTTTAACAGCAGAAGGTGATAATTCTGTTGAGAAATACGCTATTGCAGCACGGTTAACTAAAGAAGAATTAGATGTGTTATATCTTGAAGGAGGTGTAGATTTTTCTGTAAAAAGACCTACAATTTTAGCGAATTTTGATATTGCTGAATTTAATTTAAATGCCTTAAGTGCTTTAGGTAAAGAGGTAATTACAGATATACGAGGTAAAGTATCAGGCTCAGGCACGCTATCTGGAATTCTTGAAGATCCAGACATAAATGGCTTTGTTAATTTAGAAGGTGCAGGTTTAAAAATACCCTATTTAAATATAGATTTTGATTTAGAAGAGACTACTAAGGTTAAGTTGACTAGTCAATCGTTTAAATTTTCACCAACAACTATTACAGATGTGGTAAGAAATACTAAAGGAAAACTTTCAGGAAGTATTTCTCATCATAATAAATTTAAAAAATGGTTTTTAGATTTAAACATTGATACTGATAATTTGTTAGTTTTAGATACAAAAGAAGATGATGAAGTACTGTACTATGGTACTGCATTTATGGATGGAAATGCTTCAATTAGAGGATATACTGACAAGTTGGTCATAAATGTAGAAGGGACAACAATGCCAGGAACAGAATTTATTGTACCATTAAGTGATGTGTCTACCGTTGGTGATTCTGGTTTGGTAAAATTTATATCAGAAAGTAAAAAGGGTGTTGATAAAAATGAACAGCAAGAAATAATATTTGATAAATTAAAAGGGTTGACCTTGAATTTTGATTTAGAAGTTACTGATGATGCTATTGCAGAAATTGTTATTGATAAAAATACAGGAAGCGTTCTGAGAGGAAATGGTAACGGATATATGGGTATAGAGATAAATACCAATGGTAAATTTGAAATTTATGGAACATATATTGTGAATGATGGTATTTATGAATTTAGAAATATTATTAATAAAGATTTTGTAGTACAACCTGGTGGCTCTGTAACTTGGAACGGAAGTCCCTTTGATGCCTTTTTAAATATTAATGCTATTTATAAAACAAAAGCCAATCCTTCAGTATTGCTAGACAATACCTCAGGGAGATCTAAGAGAAAAATTGATGTAAATTTAGTTGCTAAAATAACAGGTCAGTTGTTGAATTCTGATATCGATTTTGATGTAGAATTGCCCAATCAAAATTCTAATATAAAATCTGAATTAGATTTTAAATTGAGTAATGAAGATGCTAAAATGACACAATTCTTCTCATTGTTGATTTCTAACTCTTTTGCACCATTAGAAGATGGTGATATAAAAAATACGGGTAATGCCGCTTTATATGGTACTATATCAGAAAAAATAAACAATATACTTTCGGGTATGTTAAAGACTACAGGAGACAAGTTTCAATTAGGAATAACGTATGACTTGGCAAGTAAGCAAGATGTGAGAGCTTATGATTTAAACGATCAATTAGGAGTTTCTTTTTCAAGTACAATTGCAGATAGGGTTATTGTGAATGGTAAAGTTGGAGTGCCTGTTGGTTCAAACACGCAGAATAATATAGTGGGTGAAGTTGAGGTTGAATTGCCTCTAAATAGAGAAGGAACACTTACAGCAAAAGCATATACAAGACAGAATGATATTGAATATGATGTGACTGATGTTGAAGGGTATACCAGTGGTATCGGATTGTCTTGGAGTGTAGATTTTGATAATGGAAAAGAACTAAGAAATAAACTCTTCAAGAAAAAAAAGAAACAAAAGAGAAAAGAAATTGATAGTTTGAAAACTGTTAAAAAATTGATAAACTATACCACAAAAAAAATAGATTCTTTAAAAAATAATTGAACCTATTTAATAACTCTTTTTTGAATAAAAATTCAATTTATTCAAGATATGAACGTATTAAACTAACGATAACGATTTCGTATAAAAGTTTTAAAAAACAAAAATTTTTGCTTAATTATCCTTAAATTTACATGACTTTTTAAAAGAGTAGATTAATGAAACGTATAATTAAAAAAATTGCTGTAATAACCTCAGGTGGTGATGCACCAGGGATGAATGCTGCTTTGCGTGCTGTGGCTAGATCTTGTGCATACTATAAGGTAGAATGTATAGGTTTTTATAGAGGTTATCAAGGGATGATTGAAGGTGATTATGTCAAATTAACTGCTCGTAGTGTGAAAAATATTATTGGTAAAGGAGGTACAATTTTAAAATCTGCTCGTTCTGATGAATTTAGAACTAAAGAAGGTAGAAAAAAAGCATATCAAAATTTAAAAGATTTAAATATTGATGGTTTAATTCTTATTGGTGGAGATGGTACTTTTACTGGAGGCGTTATTTTTGGAAAAGAGTATAAAATTCCTTTTATAGGAATTCCTGGGACAATTGATAACGATATTGCTGGTACAAATTTTACTATCGGTTATGACACGGCATTAAATACAGTTGTCGAATCTATAGATAAAATTAGAGATACTGCCAGTTCACATAACAGATTGTTTTTTGTAGAGGTAATGGGTAGAGATGCTGGCTTTATAGCATTAAATGCAGGAGTAGGGGCAGGAGCCGAAGAGATTTTATTACCCGAAGAAGATTTAGGTCTAGATAGGCTATTAGAATCTTTGAAAAAAAGCAAGCGTAGTGGTAAGCTATCAAGTATTGTAGTCGTTTCTGAAGGAGATAAAATAGGTAAAAATGTTTTTGAATTGGCAGAGTATGTTACCGAAAACTTACCAGAGTATGAAGTACGAGTATCTGTTTTAGGTCATATGCAAAGAGGAGGTAGCCCTAGTTGTTTTGATAGAGTTTTGGCAAGTAAAATGGGTGTGAAAGCTGTCGAGCATTTGTTAGATGGTCAAAGTGATGTTATGGTTGGTTTAGTCAAAGATAAAATTATCATTTCGAATGTAGAAGAAGCGATAAAAAGTTCAAACGATATCAATAGAGAATTACTAAGAATATCTGATATATTATCAGTATAAATACTATAAATTATGATAAAAATAGGAATCAACGGATTCGGAAGAATAGGAAGATTAGCATTTAGAATTGCTGCAGAAAGAGGAAATGTTCAAGTTGTAGGTATTAATGACTTGTTAGATGTTGACTATTTAGCATACATGCTAAAGTATGATTCAGTTCACGGTCAATTTAAAGGTGAAGTTGAAGTGAAAAATGGAAAATTAGTTGTAAACGGTAATGAAATTAGAATTTCTGCAGAGCGTAATCCTGAAGATTTAAAATGGGATGAGATTGATGCAGAGTATGTTATTGAAGCAACAGGTATTTTTAAAACTAAAGAACAAGCAGGAAGGCACATTGCTGCAGGAGCAAAAAAAGTGATTATCTCTGCACCATCTGCTGATGCACCTATGTTTGTAATGGGTGTAAATCATAAAGAGTTAAAAGCTGATGAGGCTGTGTTTTCAAACGCTTCATGTACAACAAACTGTTTAGCACCTTTGGCAAAAGTATTGCATGATAATTTCGAAATTACGGATGGTTTAATGACAACTATTCA
>JAMONB010000359.1 GCA_027066745.1 Flavobacteriaceae bacterium | reverse complement strand
ATAACTTCATATTTAGATTTAAATTTTAATTATTTAGGCAGAAAATCAGAAACTTCAAATGCTATACATACAGGTACAGTACAACTACGAGCAAGTTTTTAATCGCATAACTATAACCAATATTTAAGTCGAAATGAACAAGGAACTTTTGGTCGAGGTAATTTATAGTTTAAAAAAACAGTTTTATAAGCAACCATTTATTATTTTCGTATCTAGTAATAGGTATAGTTTTTGATACCTTATAAGTTCAACCAAAATATATTTTATAAATGAAAAATTTAGTATTAATTACCTTATTATTTATTACAACGATTTCTTTTTCTCAAGAAGAAAAAGAGACAATTGTGAAAAAACATGAATTGAAAGCCAATGCTTTTAATCTTATAGTTTTTAAAACTGCTGATTTTTCTTACGAATACTTGATAGACTCTGAATCTTCTTTTGGAGCGTCATTATTGTTTAATTTACAGGATAACGATAATCCGTATTATGAAAAATTTGCATTTACGCCTTTTTATAGACGTTATTTTTCTAGTAAATATGCATGGGGTTTTTTCATAGAAACTTTTGGTATGTACAATGTTCAAAAAGATTATGATGGAGGTTATTATGATTATACTAATGATGTCTATGTAAATAGGAGTTCTACTGAAGAATCAAGCAATATTGCTTTTGGTATTTCTGTAGGGGCAAAATTTGTAAGTAAAAATGGTTTTATATTTGAGTTTTTTGGAGGAGCAGGCAGAAATGTATATTCTTCTAATGAAAGATTTGCTACTGAGATTGTGCCTCGGCTAGGAGCATCTTTAGGATATCGATTTTAAGATAATCTAAAATATAAAAAACCGCTCATTAATCTACCGTCTGGACACAAATATATTTGATATATTGTGAGATAAAATGCAGACAAGACATTTTAATGATTTAAAAGACAAGCGATTGTTGAATAGAGGTAATTCTATTCTCAATCGCTTATTTTCATCTAGTGTTCATTCAATACGCCAGTTAGCTCAAAGCGATTCAGAAGCCAAGGCAATGTATCGTTTTTTACAGAACGATAATGTCAGTGAAAAGGATATTATTCATAATATGACCTTAAACTGTATTGATGCTGTAGGAGAACGGTCAGTACTCTGCATTCAAGATACCAGTGATGTGAATCTGTATAATCACAAGAACAGGCTAAAGAAAGATGACAGTATTGGTACTACCAATGCAAAATTTGGTGGTTTAGGTTTCCACATACATCCTAGTTTTGTAATAGATTCACAAACATTAATGCCTTATGGTTTTTCAGATGTAAAAGTTTGGAATAGGTCACATAGCAAGCCTAAAAAGGATAAAAGTCACAAAAAGAAGCTCCTTCCTATTGAGCAAAAAGAATCTTATAAGTGGATAGAATCGTCCTTTAGAAGTAAAAAAGTTTTATCATCAGCAAAAGAGATTATTATTGTTCAAGATAGAGAAGGCGATATATACGAACAGTTCTGTACTGTTCCAGACTCTAAGACTCATCTTTTGATAAGGGCAAAAACAAATAGGATTCTTTATGGAAAGACTAAGCTTTTTGAACATCTCTCTAATCAACCATTGCAAGGAAGTTATCAAGTGGCACTTGAAGGGGATAAAAGAAGACATATAAAGAAAAGGATAGCCAACATAGAAGTTCGTTTTACACAAGTAACAATAAAAGGGAATCAATATATTCCCAAAGAACTTCCAAAGAATGTTGAACTTCATGCTATTGAAGCTAAAGAAGTAGGTCAAAATATTACCAACCCAATACATTGGAGATTACTTACCACCAAAAAAGTAGAAGATTTAGAAACTGCATTACTCTGCATAGAATGGTACACTTGTCGTTGGATTATAGAAGAAGTTTTTAGAATTTTAAAAAAAGGAGGCTTTAACATTGAAGCTAGTGAATTAACACGAGGTAAGGCTATACGAAAACTCTGTTTGATGATGCTAGAGACAATTGTAAAACTATTCATTATGCAGATAGCCTACGCAACAGAAGAAGAAACTAATCCAAGAAGTTGCTTTTCTCAACAAGAAATAGAATGTCTTGAATACCAAATAGAACAGTTAGAGGGGAAAACCAAGAAATTAAAAAACCCATATAAATCATCTGATTTAAAACGATATATATGGGCTATTGCTAGATTAGGTGGATGGAAAGGTTATCTCTCACAAAGAAAACCTGGCATTACCACCTTTTGGATTGGATTGCAAAAATTCTCAGCCATTATGCAAGGATGGATACTTTTTAGAAATGTGTCCAGACGGTAGCTCAATGAGCGGTTTTTTGTTCATAAAATCTTCCTAAGGAGAATTCAGCATGACGTAGCTTATTTCAATAATTCAAAACTACGTTTAATAAAGTCAGTCAAATCTTTACCTTGCAATAAATTTTGAGATAATTTCGCCAAGTCTAAGGCTTGATTAACATACTCTTCTCTTTTACCTTTTGCTTTTAGTATTTTTTGCATCAAGTCATTATTGGTATTGACAACCAAGTTATACATTTCAGGAAAATTACCCATACCCATCATTCCGCCTCCTCCAGTAGCTTGCATTTCTTTCATTCTACGCATAAATTCTGGTTGTGTAATCATAAACGGATTTGATTTAGAGTCTAAGGCTTCTAACTGTACAGTATATTTCTCTTTTGGCACAATCCCTTCTACAATATCTTTCAACTTACCTTTTTCGTCATCTGATAATTTTGAAATTTGCTCTTCATCTTTCTTGATAAGATTCTCAACAGAATCAGAGTCAACTCTTACAAACTTTATAGGTTGTTTATCGGCAGACATTTCTGAATTTTCAGTTTCAAATTTTTGAATTAAATGTGATACAATTGGCGAATCTAATAACAATACTTCATAACCTTTTTCTTTAGCCTGCTCAGTATAAGCATGTTGCTCATCTGCATTGGTAGCGTATAACAACACCAAATTACCATCTTTATCAGTTTGTAAATTTTTCACTTTTTCTTTCAATTCATCAAAAGTAAAATAGGCATTATCAACCGTTGGAAATAATGCGAATTTTTGTGCTTTTTCAAAGAATTTTGGCTCAGAAAGCATTCCGTATTCAATAACAATCTTAATATCATTCCATTTTTGCTCAAACGCTTCTCTATCTTTTTTAAATAAAGATTGAAGCTTATCACCCACTTTTTTAGTGATATAACTAGCAATCTTTTTAACTGCACCATCTGCTTGTAAATAACTACGTGATACATTTAACGGAATGTCAGGTGAATCAATTACACCACGTAACATTTGCAAAAATTCAGGCACAATACCTTCTACATTATCAGTTACAAAAACTTGATTTTGGTACAATTGAATTCTGTCTTTTTGAACATCTAAATTGGTAGTCAACTTAGGGAAATATAAAATACCAGTTAAGTTAAACGGATAATCAACATTTAAATGGATGTTAAACAAAGGCTCTTCAAATTGCATAGGATACAATTCTCTATAAAAAGAACTATAATCTTCATCTTTTAAATCTTTAGGCGATTTTGTCCAAGCTGGATTTGGGTTGTTAATTATATTGTCAACCGTAATCATTTTTTGTGGCTCAGTAGTTTCTTTACCTTCTTTGTCTTTTACTGTTTTAGGTTTGTGCTTTGGGTCAGGAATTTCCTTTGTTCCGAATTTAATCGAAATAGGCATAAACTTATTGTACTTAGCTAACAACTCATTAATTCTACTCTCTTCTAAGAATTCAGTAGAATCATCATCAATATGTAAAACAATAGTGGTTCCTCTATCTTTTTTATCTGATTTTTCTAAAGTAAATTCAGGTGATCCATCACAACTCCAACGCACCGCTTTTGAGCCTTTTTTATATGATTTAGTAATAATTTCCACCTCTTTTGAAACCATAAAAGAGGAATAGAAACCTAAGCCAAAATGTCCAATAATACCTGCATCTTCTGCTTTTTCTTCTTTAAACTTTTCTAAAAACTCTTCTGCACCAGAAAAAGCAATCTCATTAATGTACTTTTTCACTTCTTCTTCAGTCATCCCAATACCATTATCACTAATGGTTAAGGTTTTTGCATCTTTATCTATTTTTACTTCTAACTGTAAATTATCCACATCACCCTTATACTCTCCAATAGACGCTAAGTGTTTTAACTTTAATGAAGCATCTGTTGCATTTGAAATTAATTCTCTTAAAAAAATCTCGTGATCAGAATACAAGAATTTTTTAATTAATGGAAATATGTTTTCAACTGAAACATTAATCGTTCCTTTAGCCATAATATATGTTTGTTTTAAATTTTGTTTTGTTTATTCTAATTAGTACTAGTCAAAAAAAATACCAAAGCCTTTAAAATGACAAGATGGCAGAAGATATATAAATTAACCTTCATTTTGTTAATCTAATATAAGCACCATATTTGATAGTTTATGCATAATATTTTATTTATATTTGGCTAATACAAACCGTTAAGAAATACACTATGTACAATTCAAGAATTACTGGCTTAGGCTACTACGTACCTGACAATGTTGTCACCAATGATGACTTGTCAAAATTAATGGACACAAATGATGAATGGATTCAAGAAAGAACAGGTATAAAAGAACGCCATTGGATACCAAAAGAGAGTGATGACACCTCTGCTGTTATGGGTGCTAAAGCAGCAAAAATTGCTATTGAACGTTCAGGTTTAACTAAAAATGATATTGATTTTATTGTATTTGCAACATTGAGTCCTGATTATTATTTTCCAGGCTGTGGTGTTCAAGTTCAAGACATGCTTGACATGCCAACTATTGGTGCTATTGATATTAGAAACCAATGTTCTGGTTTTATATATGCCATTTCTACTGCAGATCAATTTATAAAAACTGGTATGTATAAAAACATCTTGGTAATTGGTGCTGAACACCATTCTAATGGCTTAGACAAAACAACCAGAGGAAGAGGTGTCGCTGTAATTTTTGGTGATGGAGCTGGTGCTTGTGTCCTTTCTAGAACTGAAGATAACACCAAAGGCATTTTGTCTTCTCATTTACATAGCCAAGGTAAATATGCTGATAAATTAATTGTAGAATCGCCAAGTATTAAAAATTGGATTCCAGAAATTATTGCTTCTAAAGGAGAAGATATTTCTTATTACCCATATATGGATGGTACGTTTGTATTTAAAAATGCCATCGTACGATTTAGTGAAGTAATTATGGAAGGATTAAACACTAACAACCTTACTCCTACTGATATTGATTTATTTATCCCTCATCAAGCAAATTTAAGAATTTCACAATATGTGCAAAAAAAGTTTGGTTTAAGTGATAATCAAGTCTTTAATAATATTCAAAAATATGGAAACACCACTGCTGCTTCAATTATTATCGCTTTAACAGAAGCTTGGGAACAAGGGAAAGTCAAAGAAAATGACACTGTTGTTTTAGCTGCTTTTGGTAGTGGCTTTACTTGGGGAAGTGTGATTATTAAGTGGTAAAACTTACTTGTAGTTATATTAATGTTGGCAAACATAAAAACAAAAATAAATGAGAATTACATTTTTAATATCGTTTTTAATTTTATCTCACTTTTCTTTTGGTCAAACCCCAATCATAAAAGCGACTTCTAGTAAAGTTGACATTAAGAATGATGGACATTTGAGTAAAGGAAGTTGGACACTTATGCCAGACTTAAAGCCAGACATTTACCAAACCAATGTTAATGGAAAAAGTAAAAAGGTCATATTTTACACAGATATAGACTCTATTTCATTTATTGTTAAACCTAAAAAAACTTATGATTTTATTATTTTATTGAATGAAAAAGATACTTGTTGGACGCAAATAAATACAATCCCCAAATTTGAGTTTAGCAAACAATATATTAAGAAAAATAAAGGTGAATTTAGTTTTGAAGTGCCAGAAGTCCAAGAATTGGTTCATATTATAGTTGCACTAACACCTACAGGCATAAAAGATAAAAATATGGTTAATCATGACACAAAATATTATGAAAAAATATTGAAGGAATTTGGTCAGTATAAAGATGAACCAATTGTAAATAAAATAGATTCTTTATTAAAAAAGCAATACTACGCCGTGCTTAAAATGGATGCTTGCGGATTCTATTTTAATGGTGATTCAATAAAAAAGGATAGCACTTACAATAATTTATCGTGGGGTAATACAAACTTTATAGAATCCTACACTTCTCAAATAGAACAATTTGCAAAAAAAACGAGTTTTAGGAAATTTTACAAAAAACAATCAACCTATTATAATAGGTTGATTAGTCTAATGAACAATCAAACACCAATTCACAAACAATGGGATTGGTTAGAAAATCAATTTTCATTACGCTATGACAATTATAGAATAACATTTTCTCCATTAGTAAATGGATGGCATTCAACCAATAGATTCATTCAAGAAGACTTTAAACAAACTGTAATGTTTATATGTGGTCCCATAGAAAATAATGAATACAGCACTAAAATAAATGAAGGTCTAATGACAAGAATAGTTTTTACTGAAATAGACCACAATTATGTTAATCCTATTTCAGATAAGTACAATAAGGAAATTAATATAGCTTTTGACGATTTATCAAAATGGGCAACCAAAAAAGCTTTAAATAATTACAGAAATGCATATGATGTATTTAATGAATATATGACTTGGTCCGTTTTTTCAATTTATGCGTTTGAGAATTTTAATCCTGAAGATTTTAAAATGATAAATGATAAAGTTGAACTTCAAATTTCAGACTGGAGAGGGTTTAAAAACTTCAAAGCTTTCAATCAAAAAATGATAGAACTATATAACAATAAAATGGAGAATGAAAAAATTGAAGATTTATATCCTGTTATTTTAGAATGGTGTAAAAAACAATAATTACGTTTACTAACACCACGTATAATTCTTTTCTTAGGTTCTTTTACACTTGAAACCCCGAAGCCTCGGGGCTACTAATTTTCAGCCAGCTCCGTATAACTTTACTAATTTAGTTGTTGAAATACGCAATGAAATCATACACCAAACGTTAGCAATTATACTGACATCTAAAATCGTTTAACCTAATACTCCAACCCAGATAAATACTTCAATTTAGTTTTCCAAATTTCTAATTGATTGTTATTGTTTTGGATATTATCACGAACTCCTTTAAGTAATGGATTATCATCTTTTGCACCAGAAATAAA
>JAMONB010000358.1 GCA_027066745.1 Flavobacteriaceae bacterium | reverse complement strand
ATTAAGCTAACTTGTGTTATTCTTTTTAATGTGTTTTTCATAATTACTGACTTTTTAAATGTTTCTTTTTAGTCTTTTTCTTTTTTGAAATGTTAACATTATTAGATGAGAAACTGAAATAAGTTCAGTTTTTAACTTAAAGAAAACCTTAATTTTTAAATTATTGAGGGTTTTCTAATTCAAATAAAAAAGTTGTGTTATTCATTAGAAAATGAAAGCTCATCAAAATCATCAACTCCTATCATACCTGTATTTTTAACACCCGTATTTGCATCATATTTATAAAAAGTATTCCCTTTAAAGAAATATAAGTAGCCATTATCTGTTGAGTATAGTGCTGCATCAAGATTACTAGCTGGTAATCCTTTCCAGTTTGTTATTGGTGCTACTTTATCTACTTTTTTTGAGGTATGACTATAACGATAATATTTATCTCCTTTAAAAAAGTAACTATATCCATTAGGGTGTGATACAGCAGCATCAATATTAGCAGGAACTCCTTTCCATCCATGTTCACCAGTAACACCACTAATTATTACTTTAGCTTCACTAAAATCATATTTATAATAATAGGCATCTTTAAAAAAGTAAGTTTGTTTATCGTTATCACATAAAAATGCGGCATCAAAATTCTCTGGTAACTGACTGCCAAAACTTGAAATATTAGCTGTTTTTTCTAGGGTACTCCCTATCACATCATATTTATAATATTTTATATCTGTAAAGAAATATGCTCTTGCATCTGGGGCGTAAATTGTAGCCTTTAAATGACCTAAATTATCTTCGCCTTTTGTATCTTCTTTTTCTTCTTTATTACAACTAAATATGCTAATTGCTAATACTAGTAGTAAACTTATTTTTACTGTTTTTTTCATTTTTACTGTTTTTTATGTTTATTTTCTTCTTAGTCTTTGATAAAATTGTAATGTTAACATTATTTACAATAAATAAAAACCCAAGCTTCTAACTTGGGTTCGCTATAAAATTTATACTCAAGGTTCTCAGTGATTATTTTTCTAAATCAAGAACCTCAACCTAAGGGTACGAGGTATGTTTCAAAGAAACCATTCTTAATCTCGAGGTAAGCCTCGGGGTATTAAATCCTCAGAGAGAGAATACGTTTTACAAATACTACTTCACTTTAAGCTCTATAAGCATTTTGTCTATTTGGTTGTTCTTTTTATAGGCTGTATCTATCGCTTCTAAGATAATTAGATAATTTCCTGAAGGTAATACACCTGTGTTGCTAGCATTCGTTAAGCCGTCTTGTTTAATTGTACTTAGTATGTAAATAAAATCGAAAGTTTCTGGAGCAAGAAACATATCTACACCAGGTATATAAGGCATTGGCTCTCTTTCTAATATTTTAACAATTTTACCATTGTGTTTTACCGTTGTTCTAAAGGTGAAAAAACTAAATTCTGGTCTCGGTTTTTCTTTAGAATAATCTGCTCCAAATGCAAAATTGAATTTATACTTTCCTTTTTTAAAATCTTTAAAAAGATTGACTACATAAGGGTTCTCTAATTCGATTTTAATTTTAGATTGCCCATTTAATGTAATATTTCCTTCTGTTTTAGGATTTCTTTTAAATACTAATTTTGATAAATCCTTTTGTAATTGAATCTTAGGATTAAGATTAGGGCTTACTATTTTTGTATTTATTTGTTGTGCATGTATTGTAAAAATGCTTGCTACTAATATTGCTATTGTTAAAATTGTATTTTTCATAATATGATTGTTTTAGAATTGATTTTTTATTTTACATTAAGTAATCTGGCTGGTATTTTTCCTTTTGCAACTACTTTCTTAGATGACAAGTCATATTTATAATAAGAACTACCACTATAAAATATAATAACGTCTCCGTTTTCATTCGTTCTAGCTGCATCTACTGGGGCAGGAACGCCATTGAACCTTGTTGTATATCCCCATTGCTTAATTACATTTGTATTTTTAGGGTTATATTTAAAATACATATCTCCTTTAAAGAAATAAACAAACTTTTTTCCATTTTCTATTACGAATGTTGCTGCATCTAGATTACTGGGTAAACGACTCCATTTATCTTTAATATTACCTCTTTTAACTACTTCACCAACTTTAGAGTCCCAAGTATAATATTTACTTCCTTTAAAGAAATGATAATAACGATAACCTTCATTAATTACAGCATCAAAATGAGTAAGTACACCATCATAACTACTTGGGCTTCCTAAGCGTGCCGATTTAACAGGATTATTACTATCATTCCAATAATTCTCAATACTAAATTCTGACCCTATTAGACGACCTCGTATTCTTTTATATTGTACATAAAAACCTTTAGCATTTTTAAAAAAATGTACGTCATTATGTTGTTGGTTATTAACCGTAGCATCAAATCCAGGTTTATGATTTGGATAGGCTTTAGGTGTAAAAACATTCGTGTGGTTAGGAAATGTTCTAGCATCAAATTTAAGATCTCTCCAGTCGTCTTTACCTACTGTACCTATTTTTTCAACCTTATGAGTTTGAAAATTAAACTTGTAATATTTGTTGCCTTTAAAGAAATAAATCCTCCCATTTGCGTGTAATAAGACAGCATTAATATTATTGGGTACACCAGGCCATCTTTTTCCAATAGAATTGGTAAAAGTAACTTTCCCATCAGAATGTCTATATATAAATGTTTTATCATTCTTAAAAAAATGTATACTATTTGAGTCTGTTGGATCTACAACAGCAGCGTCTATATTTGTAGGTACTCCACGCCATCCTTCTATACCCAGTTTACGGGGACTTCCTAAAACGCCTTTTTTAAAATCGTATTTATAATAGGTATCATCTTTAAAAAAATAGTATTTTCCGTTTTTAGGATTGTATAGTGATGCATCAAAATTCATTGGCAAGCCCTTCCAGTTGATTAGTGCTTGTAATTGTTTGCTCTTGTTTTCTAGCCTTTTATTATTTAAATCATATCTGTAGTATTTGTCTTTGGTGAAAAAATATACTTTACCTGTATGTGCTTTAAAAGCCGCTTTTAACTCTCCTAAACTTGTTTGTGCTTTCCCTGAAAATGAAGTTAGCAGGACTACCAAGGTTAAGAGTAGTGTAAATTGTCGTTTTTTGTTCATAATTGTTTTTGTTTTCCCATCCCAACCCTTCCCAAAAGGAAGGGCTTTCCGGTTTGTTTATTTTTAGTCTTTGATTTGTTTTTGAATGTTAACACACTCTTTCGAATACTATTCTTATTTTTATGAGATTCTTCGTCACTCTTTCTATCGCTCCTCTGAATGACAATTCGGTAATCTATTACGGTACTAACTCAAAACGATAGTAAAAACGTACATAACTTTCTGATTCATTATTGCCAAATTCAAGCGTGCCTTTTAATGCATTATTACTCGCTCTTTCAAACCACATTACATCGCCAAAGGCTCCAGACTCATGTGTTTTTTTATTATACCCACCATTAAAGTATTTTTTACCACTGTATTTTGAAGCATTTGGATGTTGTAGGTAGTCTAGAATATCGTAGATAGGAACGTTGATAAATTCATTTGAAGCAATCCACTTGATATTACGTTCATATGTCTCAAATATCTTAGCAAAATTTTGTACTATCCAAGAAGATTTTAGCCCATCATTTTCACCAAGATCTGTATATATTTTAAAATCGGCTCTTTTATCTTTTATTTCATCTGGTGTGATTTCAAATGTTAAAGAATTGTTTATGTAAAATTTTTCGTCACCTTCTTTAATATGAAAGTTATTATTATAAGAATAAATTAGAAAGTTTGCTTTAATATCATCTTCACTATAATTTTTACTTAAAAAGTCCTCAAAAAAATTGGGATTAAATTGTCCTTTATTTATATGCTCTACAAATCCTTCTTCTGCATCTTTATATAATGAAAACTTTCTCATACTCCTTTTTATCTTTTCTTTAGAGATCCCTTTGGTTTTGTAATAAATTATTTGGTCTAATAAAAAATCTGCAATATTATCACTATCTCTTGCTTGCACAGATTTGATACGAGTTAGGGTTACTTTTAGGCGTAGATTATTTTTTGAAGAGGGAACGGCATTCTGTAATTCTTTAGCAAATGAAAGTCCTCTCCAACCATCTTTACCTATTATACCTACTTTATCAACTCCTGTTTTAGTATTATAACGGTAGTATTTATTGCCTTTAAAAAAATAGATTGTACCTGTCTTGTCTAAAAGAGCTGCATCAAGGTTCTTAGGTACACCTTTCCAGTTGCTTATATTAGCTACTTTATCTACTTTACCCAAGGCATGGCTATAGCGGTAATACTTATCGCCTTTAAAAAAATAGATTTTATCATTAGGGTGTACTACTGCTGCGTCTATATTGGCAGGAACGCCTCTCCAGCCGTCCTTTCCTATTTTGCCTATAAACTCTTTACCTGTTTTAAAATTGTATTTATAGTATTTATCCCCTTTAAAAAAATAGGCTCTTTGGTTGCCTGGGTTTACTAATGCTGCATCAAAATGATCTGGAAGCCCTTTCCAAACACCTAAAATTTTAGCTTTTTTTTCTAATTTACTATTGTCTGTATTATATCTAAAATACGCTTTGTCAGTAAAAAAATAGACCTTACCTTCTGGTTCTTTTATTGCAGCTTTTAACTCTCCGAAATTGGTTTGTGCTTTACCTGTAAATGCGTTTAACAATACTACTAACGTTAGTAGTAGTGTAAATTGTAGTTTTTTGTTCATGATTTTTTTGTTTTCCCAACCCTTCCCAAAAGGAAGGGCTTTCTGGTTTGTTATAATTCATTTTATTTTAGTCTCTAATTCTTTTGAAATGTTAACATTGTTTTAAAGAGTTCTCGATCCTAATTTCTCTTATGTTAATCAAAAAATTCACTCAAACTAATAGTTGCACTTCGATGTTACCAAAGGTGAAATGGAAAATCTAGACTATTTATTTCCCATAGTTATAAAAGACTTATACTCACTTAAATTGATAGATAGGGGTTCTTTAACCAATTCAACACAAGTCATTTTCATATTGTGCTTTTTCTTTTTGCTACTCACAAAATCCATCTCTAGCATCAGTCCGTTTTTAAACTCTTTTAACCATTTAGGATTAAAACCTTTAGGCTTGAATTTTGAATTTCCAGCCATTACATTATTAAAACTTACAGGAGCATCTTTGGCTACATACATATGTACAATACCATCTTTACTTGTAACTTTAAAGCCTTGGCATTGATAACCTAAAATAGTTTTGGTATCTGTTTTTACTATGGTATAATCATTTGTTCTTTGTTGTTCTATTTCTTCAACATCTTGGTTGGAGATTATTGATGGCATTTTTTGTATAAATTTTTGTCCATCCATCTCCATAAGTATCATGTTTGCTCCTATTTCTAGATCCATAATCATTAGCATATTATCCATTCCTCCAGGGTTTTCTCTTCCCATATCAAATTTTGAGGCAAATGTTGAAGAATTTTGAGAGAGGTAATAGGTAAGTTTCATGTCTCCTACTTCTTTATGTTTTTTAGTCTGAGAAGATTCCATTTTTAATACATATTTCCATTCAAAACTATAGCTTCCAGATACTGGTTTAGGAGTATTTATTTCTGAGGAATCAGGTTCTTCAGTTTTATTATAAACCTCTGTTGTTTCTTCCGCTTCATTTTCATCATAAACTATTTCTTCATTTTCTGAAGAATTAGTATCTCTTTTACGCTTCCCCTTCTTTTTTTTCTTTCTCTTTTTTCTAGCTTTTGAAGGAGCTTCAAAAACAGAATCAACTGACTTTTCTGCTTTTTCAACTGACTTTTCTGCTGTTTTTCTAATTACTGCTTCTTCTACTTCTTCTGAAACTCTTTTCTCTAATTTCTTCCAAAATTGTGCTTGTGTGCTTTGAATTCCGATTCCTACAAATAAGAAGAATAGCACTACTATATTTTTTTTAGATATAATTGTTTTCATTGTCTTATAATTTTATAAATTCAACACGTCTGTTATTTGCTTTTCCTTCGGGACTAGTATTGTCAGATATAGGTACACTTTCACCTTTACCTTCTGTTTTTAGTCTACTTTGGTCAATACCTATTGCGACCAATGCCTTTTTAACAGCAAGAGCTCTTTGTGCAGATAATTCTAAATTAGAAGCATTGTCTCCATCACTATCTGTATGCCCTTCAATTCTAAAATTAAAATCTGTATGTTGCTCCATCATTTTAGCAACACGATTAATTACACCCATTGATTCAGGTTTTAGTGTAGCTTTATTCACATCGAATAAAATACCTCTGGCCACAAATCTTCCTTTTGATAAAACTCTATCATATAATTTTTTACCACCCTCTGCAACTCTTATATTTTTTATAGCTATTACAGAACCATGCTTATATTTCGAAGTGGTTTTAATATAAAATTGTTGAGGTTTGAAATTTTCACCTAGATTAGGAATGTTAAGTACTCTATGTTGGTCTACGAATACCTTTAAAGAACGCTTGTTAAAAGCAATAGCAAAATGACGCCAAACAGCTTGCACGTCTAACTCTTTTTCTGAGCCATTAAATTCTTTTTTTATGCCATTAATTTTACCTGATAATTTTGCACCAGATCTGTAAAGTTTAATAGGTTCAAAATAATCTTTTGTTCCTTCTGGATAATATACTCCATTTCCTTTCGGATCAAAACGAATTTCATAATTTTGCCACCCTGAATAAAATTCCTCTTTACTGAAAAAATATGCATCAAATTCTATGGTAAACACTTCGGGTAGATAATCTTTTTTATCCATCAAAGGTGTAATAAGGCTGTGGTTTTCAAGGTTAATAATACTTTCTTGATTAAAAACAGCATTTTCTGCTGAACCCGAAATTAGATCCCATCGTGAGGGAAATTCACCATTTTCTTCATTGCTCAAATCGTCTTGAAAAATAACTTTGTCACCTGGTACAAAATTATAGTTAGACCAAGGTTTTGTGTCTTCTACTGTTTCAGCTTCAATACTTTCTTCAGGTTGATTTTCTTCATAAACAACATCTTCATTTTTAGTTGACTCATTTTCATCATAAACTATTTCTTCATTTTCTGAAGAATTAGTATCTCTTTTAGGCTTCCTTTTCTTTTTTTTTCTAGCTTTAGAAGGAGCTTCAAAAACAGAATCAACCGAATTTTCTGCTTTTTCAACTGACTTTTCTGCTGTTTTTCTAATTACTGCTTCTTCTACTTCTTCTGAAACTCTTTTCTCTA
>JAMONB010000357.1 GCA_027066745.1 Flavobacteriaceae bacterium | reverse complement strand
CATTGGGCTTGTCATCTTTTTATTTTTATTTAAAAACATCTTCAATTACTTAGCCATGTTCTTTATTACATTTTTACGTAATGGTGTTTTAAAAGACATCAGAAATGAATTATATAATAAAACGATAAGCCTACCTCTAGCCTACTTTTCTGAAAAAAGAAAAGGAGATATTATGGCGAGAATTGGTACTGATGTCTTAGAAATTCAACATTCTTTTTTATCTGTTTTAGAATTATTATTTAGAGAGCCTTTAACCATTTTATTCACTATCCTCTTTATGCTAATGATTAGTGTAAAACTCACTTTATTTGTCTTTATTTTTATTCCTGTTTCTGGATTTGTTATTTCATTAATAGGAAAAAGTCTAAAAAAGAGATCAGATAGGGTTCAAAAAGAACAAGGTTATTTTTTATCTCTCATTGAAGAAACGCTTGGTGGTTTGCGTATCATTAAAGGCTTTAATGCTGAAGATAAATTCAATCAAAATTTTCAAGAGTCAACTTCGCGTTTTAACAAATTTTCAAACAGCTTATTAAACCGAACAAATTTAGCAAAACCTACTAGTGAATTTTTAGGTATTGCAGTGATTGCCGTACTACTATGGTATGGCGGTTCAATGGTGCTTTCAGAAGGCACACTTGAAGGTAGTTCGTTTATTGCTTATATGGGCTTAGCTTATAATATATTAACTCCTGCTAAAGCAATTTCTAAAGCAAGCTACGGTATCAAAAAAGGAAATGCAGCAGCAGAAAGAGTATTAGAAATTATCGAAACTGAAAACCCTTTAAAAGATAAAGAGAATGCACTGGTAAAAGACAGCTTTGATCGTGAAATTATATTTAATAATATCTCATTTAAGTATGAAAATGATTATGTCTTAAAAGATTTCTCATTAACCATCCCTAAAGGAAAAACAGTAGCCCTAGTTGGACAATCTGGTAGTGGAAAATCTACACTTGCAAATCTAATTACACGCTTTTATGACGTCAATAAAGGTGAAATTACCATTGACGGGATAGATATCAGGGACTTGACAAAAAAATCATTACGTAGCCAATTAGGTATTGTAACTCAAGATGCTATTTTATTTAATGATACTATTGCGAACAATATTACTTTTGGGAAAGAAGTAAATGAACAAGAAATTATCAATGCAGCAAAAATTGCCAATGCTCATGAATTTATTTCTGAATTACCAAAAGGTTATCAAACCAATATAGGTGATGGTGGAAATAAACTCTCTGGTGGACAAAAACAACGCTTAAGCATTGCTAGAGCAGTATTAAAAAACCCACCAATTCTTATTTTAGATGAAGCTACTTCTGCTTTAGATACTGAGTCAGAACAAATGGTACAAAGTGCAATAGAGCATTTAATGAAAAACAGAACGTCTTTAGTCATTGCTCATCGCTTATCGACCATTCAGAAAGCAGACATTATAGTCGTAATGAAAAAAGGGATGATTGTAGAACAAGGCAAACATGATGAACTATTAACTAAAAAAGGTGATTATTTTAAGCTAGTAACCATGCAATCACTTTAAATGATAAATTAGTTATACTAAAGAATATAAAACTTAATGAATATACTAGACAGCTTACAATGGCGATATGCTTGTAAAAAATTTGACAACACGCAAATCATTCCTAATGAAAAAATCAATCTTCTAAAGGAAGCATTCAACTTGACAGCGACATCCTTTGGCTTACAGCCAATTAAAATGGTTATTATTAAGAATAAAGTTTTACAGAAAAAATTAGTAGAACATTCTTACAATCAGCAACAAGTAAGTACAGCCTCTCACCTACTGGTTATTTGTATTGATAAAGATATTAGCCCACAAGATATTGATGCTAATTTTGACAGAGAGAAAAAAATAAGAGGCACTTCTGAAGAAGTTATAGCTTCTTTTAGAAAATTTTTAAAAGATACTTACGCCAATAAAACCTTAGAAGAAAAACAGCAATCTGCCATTTACCAAGCCTATATCGTTCTTGGAAATTTAATGACTGTTTGTGCTTTAGAAAAAATTGACAGCTGCCCAATGGAAGGTTTTAACCCTGACAAATACAATGAAATTTTAAATTTAGAAACTAAAAATTTAAAAGCAGTATTGCTCTTACCGATCGGTTATAGAGCAGATGATGACTTTATGAGTAAGCTCAAAAAAGTAAGGAAACCTTTAAAAGATATGATAATAGAGCTGTAAAGGGTCATAAAATAAAGACCTAAAAAAACTTTGAACGCTAAAAAAACATAAAACAATGAATACAGAAATCAGAAACCTAGAACCGAAAGCCTTATGGAATAATTTTGCTGATTTAAATGCAGTACCTAGAGCTTCAAAAAAAGAAGAACAAGTCATTCAATTTATGGTTGATTTCGGTAATAAATTAGGTTTAGCAACTCAAGTTGATAAGGTAGGCAATGTTATTATTAAAAAACCTGCAAGCCAAGGCATGGAGAATAGAAAAACAGTTGTATTACAATCTCATTTAGATATGGTACATCAAAAAAATAATGATACTAATTTTGATTTTGATGCTCAGGGAATAGAAATGGTAATTGATGAAGGGTGGGTAAAAGCTAAAGGTACAACTTTAGGAGCTGACAACGGTTTAGGCGTGGCTACTATCATGAGTATTTTAGAAAGTAATGATATTGTTCATCCTGCACTAGAAGCTTTATTTACTATTGATGAAGAAACTGGTATGACTGGTGCAATGGGTTTAGAAGCTGGTTATCTGTCTGGTGAAATTTTATTAAACTTAGACACTGAAGATGATGATGAAATTGGTGTAGGGTGTGCTGGTGGTATTGACATTACTGCAACAAAATCATATACACCGCAAGCAACCGAAAAAGGTGTTGCAGCCTATAAAATTACTGTAAGAGGGCTACAAGGTGGTCATTCTGGTATGGATATTCATAAAGATTTTGGCAATGCCAATAAAATGATGAATAGAATACTCTTCGCTCTAAAAGAATTTTCTTCTATAGCAAAAATTGATGGTGGTAGTTTAAGAAATGCTATTCCTAGAGAAAGCAATGCTAATATTACAACCACGAATACTGAGGTATTAGAAGAAGAATTTTATGGTATTGCCAAACAAATAATTGATGAATATACCTCGATAGAAAAAGATTTAGAAATTACTTTAGAAGAGTGTTTGGCACCAGAACATATCTTACCAAAAAAAGAACAAGATTTATTACTAAAAGCTATTTACGTAACACATAATGGTGTTTTTAGAATGAGCCCTGATATTTCTAATTTAGTAGAAACATCAAATAATGTAGCTAGAATTTTAGTGAAAGATGGTACTATAAAAATAGCCTGTCTCACGAGAAGCTCTGTAGAGTCTGGTAAAAATAATTTGGCAAACACTATCAAATCTGGTTTTGAATTGGCTGACTTTTCAGTTGAATTATCAGGTTCTTATCCCGGTTGGAAACCCAATCCTGACTCTGATATTTTAAAAGTACTAGACAAAACGTATCAGAAATTATTTGATAACAAACCAACTATTATGGCTTGCCATGCAGGTTTAGAATGTGGTATTTTAGGAACAAATTACCCTGAAATGGATATGATTTCTTTCGGACCAACCATTAAAGGAGCTCATTCACCAGATGAAAGAGCAAATATAAAATCAACTCAAAAATTCTGGAAATATGTACTAGAAATATTAAAAGATATTCCTGAAAAATAACCGTATTTTTTTAATAGAACATATACTCTAAATTATTTGATGGGCTCATTATTTTTTCAATTCCATTAAGCCCTCTTTATAACGATAATCATTTGTTTGGTAATAAGTAATTATTTCTTTTAAAAGGTTGGCATCTTCCTTAACAGGTTTTAGTGTGTTTGTCATTTTTTCATAAATATATGATGACACTTTCTTTTGATCTCCTAAAACAATTAGTTTATTATTTTTTAACAACCCTAATTTTCTATAGTTACCAATAAACACTCTTTGTTCATTTTCATTGATTCTATTAATATCTTTACCGTAAAAATCAGAATTATAATTCCAACCTAAATAACCAAATAGAGTGGGAAAAAAGTCTATTTGTGATGTCTGTTTTTTAAGTTTTATTTTTGAAGTATTTGGTAAATTATAAATCAGTGCAGGTATATGATATTTACCAACATTTAATTCCCATTTACCAGCGGAACTAGCACAATGATCAGCCATAATTGCAATAACTGTATTATTAAACCACGGTTTATCCTTTATCTTATTAAGAAATTCACCAATAGCAAAATCTGTATACTTTACTGCACCATCTCTTCCTGTTCCTGAAGGAATGTCAATTTTATTATCTGGGTACGTGTAAGGTCTATGGTTTGAAGTAGTCATGATAAAATTAAAGAAAGGTATGTCATTTGCAAAACTTTTATCCGCTTCTTTAATTACTTGTTTATAAATGTCTTCATCACAAATTCCCCAAGCATTTTCAAATTGTATGTCTGCATCTTCTATATTTGTTCTTTTTGCAGTAAAAGAATCTCCAAATAAATAACCACGCCCTCTATCTACTATATCAAAACCATTACCTCCAAAAAAGTTATTCATATTATCAAAATAACCATCACCTCCATAAAAAAAGGTTCTTGAATACCCCTTCCTTTTAAAAACATTTCCTATGTTTATTAAATTAGTATTCTTTACTCGTTTAACAATACTTCTTCCTGGTGAAGGAGGCACCGATAAAATAATCGCTTCCATACCACGAACTGTTCTTGTACCTGTTGCATAGATGTTTTCAAAAAAAACACTTTGCTTTAATAAGGCATCTAAATTTGGTGTTATATTTTTTTTATTTCCGAAATGTTCCAAAAAATCTGCATTAAAACTTTCTAAACAAATAAAAATAATGTTTGGTGTTATCGCTGCTTTATAGCTTTTTATAGTTCTTGAGATATTATATTTTTCTTTTGAGGATAATGTGTCATTTTTTGTTTTCAATTTCTCTTTTAAACTTTTGAGAGAATAGTCTAAGTCTTGTGTCTTATAAAAATCAGTATAGCTTAGTTCATTATTCCTAAAGGCTGCAAAAAAAGAGTAAATACCCGCTTTAGAAATTTCATTTTCATATCTATTTTTAGACCATTCTGCATTGTTGTTTTTTATAACAAAACCAAAAAAAACAGGAATTAACAGACCAAGAAATAAAAATATTCGTTGTTTTCTCATCCTTTTTGATGTAAAGGTATTTTTAAAAACTTTCAATTTTCTAAGCATATAATATTGCAAGAATACTAATGAAAATATTATGAGTAAGAGTAAAGGTATTGGATATGATTGGTTAATGTTTTGAACTACTTCATAGGTGTAAATTAAATAATCTACTGCAATAAAATTAAATCTATTTTGAAATTCTTCCCAGAAAGTAAACTCTGCAAAAAACGAAAAAGTTAATATCAGGGTTGTAATAATATAAAATGCATAGGTAATTATTTTATCAAAAATATTTCCAATCCATTTATTAGGGAGAAGTAATAAATATAGTATGTAAAAAAAAGAGAAAAATGAAATGACCCCAACATCAAAAAATAAACCTGTGAAAATCATTCGTAAAAAGCCTACGATTGAAAAGTCAAGACTACTAAACGACCATATATAAAATATTAACCTTACAATACTTGAAATAAATAAAAATTGTAGGACAAATGAAATAACTACAGATAAGCGAGTCTTCAGTATATTTTTAAACATTTTATAAAACTAATATAAATAAATAACAAAAAATAATTTAGAAATTCACACTCTGAATATACACAGATCATTCATTTATTTTAAGTACTCTTTTCAATATAAAAATAAAATTTCAATGAATATGCCCCTGTTTTAAAGCGTTAACAGTTTTAACACGAGTCAAATAGCGTAAAAATAAGTTTTAAATATAGGCAAAATATATAAATTTGAAAAATAAAAGATGAACAATCAAACGCAACCTTACAGTGTATTATCCATCTTAGATAAAAAAACTAACAAATATGAAAAATACTTTCCTCGTTTTAATATTCAGTTTCTTTTTTTTTGGATGTACTAATAATATTAATGATAGTTATAAGCTATATTCTTTTTCTGAAAATTCAAAAATCACTTTAGACGATAACGAACCTAATCCTTTTACTAAAATAGAATCTGGTGAAAATTTAGTGTTCAAATATTATTTTCAAAAAGAAGATAATGAAAATATCTCTGATGATGAGTATTCAGAATCTATAATCTTTGAAATTGATGCTGACTTAGATCATTTTTCTTATACTGACGAAGAATTATCTTCAATTAATGCCTACTTTAATAAATCCTGTTTTTGTCCAATAGATGGGAGTATTTCTATTGTTAAAGGAACAATTCAAGGGACTAAAATAGATAATCTTACTTGGGAAATCAAAATAAACATCACATTTACTGATTCTAATAAGAAAATTACTAAAGTAATCAATGCTTCCTTTTTAAATACAATTAGACATCGTATTTAAATAGAAAAAGATACTTTTGTACCAAATAATTTATCTTGGAAGAAAACAAAGGTACTAGAATCAATAAATATTTAAGTGAAGTTGGCTACTGCTCTAGAAGAGCTGCAGACAAACTCATTGAACAAGGTAGAGTTACTATAAATGGTACTGTACCAGAATTGGGAACAAAAATCCATGACGGTGATGAAGTAAAAGTCAATGGGGAATTGATTTCTGAGGCGAATAAAGACAAGCCTGTCTATATCGCTTTTAACAAGCCTATCGGTATTGTCTGCACTACAGACACGAGAGTTGAAAAAGATAATATTATCGATTATATCAATTACCCGTCTCGTATTTTCCCTATTGGTAGACTTGACAAGCCCAGTGAAGGTTTAATTTTTTTAACCAATGATGGTGATATTGTAAACAAAATATTACGAGCAAGAAATAACCATGAAAAAGAATATGTGGTTACTGTAAACAAACCCATTACCAAAGATTTTATCAAAAAAATGAGTAATGGTGTTCCTATTTTAGAGACCATTACCCGCAACTGTAGGGTAAACCAACTGAGTAAATTTCAATTTAATATTATCTTAACTCAAGGACTCAATCGGCAAATACGAAGAATGTGTGAACATTTAGATTACAGAGTCAACAAATTGAAACGTGTCAGAATTATGAATATCAATTTAGATGTCCCTGTAGGTAAATGGAGAGATTTAACCACAAGTGAGTTGAAAGAAATTAAC